>CAZKDW010000016.1:0-14024 GCA_964551625.1 uncultured Thermotogae bacterium
TTTAGCCAGAGTGGCGGAATTGGCAGACGCGCGGGACTCAAAATCCCGTGGCCTTCGGGTCGTGTGGGTTCGACTCCCACCTCTGGTACCAGCAGCCCCGCAATCGCGGGGCTCAGCTTTGCAGAAGCTTCTGAGCCTTTCTCATTCCTGCCGCATGCAGCACCGCATGAGTCGTTTGGCCTCTCGCAAACTCACAGATGCTCACTCACCGATTGCTTCATACACAACACAAAACGGGGCCCTGTGTGAGCCCCGTTCTTCGTTGATGTCAGTTTCGGTTTTCTTTACTGCCGGCCGCCGTCCTCGCGTTGTTCGCCCCAAGGTGGTCGAGGGGGCTCTTCGCGGCCGCGGCGATTGCGGCGCAAGAAGGTGGGGATGTCCAAATCGTCCACTCCTACGCGGCTTTCTTTGCCCAGTTTGTCAAGCATAGAGTCGTTGGATAGTGGCGGCCCGTCTTCTTCCTCGCGCCCGTACTCTACGGAGAATCCTGTGGCAATAACAGTCAGCCGGACAGATTCCATTCCTTCACGAATGGCGGTTCCAAAGATGATATCTGCTCGGTCGGATACGGCTTCCCGAATGAGTGAGGCTGCCGACGTCACTTCTTCCAGTGTCAGGTCAGACCCGCCCGTGATATTCATAATCACCTTGCGCGCTCCTTGGATCGAACCGTCGAGAAGCGGTGAAGAAATCGCATTTCGCGCGGCTTCCTTGGTCTTACCGTCTCCTGTGCCTTCGCCGATGCCCATCATGGCCGTGCCTGCATCGCGCATGACGGATTCGATGTCCGCGAAGTCAAGGTTAATCATGCCAGGGATGGTAATGAGGTCAGAAATTCCTTCGACGCCTTGCCTGAGAACTTCATCGGCAATTTCGAAGGCTTTGGTAATTGGCGTGTCTGTCGGCGCAACTTTGAGCAGCTTGTCATTGGAGATGCAGATGAGAGCGTCAACAGACTGGGCCAGCCGAGCAATGCCTGTCTCGGCCTTCTCCGCTCGAGCAAGTCCTTCAAAGGAGAATGGCCGCGTAACAATGGCTGTTGTGAGGATGCCTGCCTCTTTCGCAATCCCGGCAATGATAGGTGCTGCGCCTGTTCCCGTACCTCCACCCATGCCTGCGGTAATGAATACCATGTCCACGCCATTGAGCAAGTCAATGATGACTTCCTTGCTCTCTTCAGCTGCCTGTCGTCCGACATCTGGATTTCCTCCAGCTCCCAGACCTGAGGTCAGCTTTTGGCCAAGCTGCAGCGTTCGATGGCCCTTAATCTCGGCAAGAACTTGGGCGTCTGTATTGGCGATAACGAGCTCCACAGCTCTGTTGTTCGAGGCAAACATTCGAACAGCGGCATTGCCTCCGCCTCCGCCAACGCCAATGACCATCAGGCGGGCGAGTGAAGATGGGAAATTGATCTGCTCTGCCATCGGCTACCCCCGGAAAAACCGATTAAACCAAGAGAAGAGCTTGCTCACAACAGACTCACGTTTCTTCTCGGAGTACTCCGGTTTCTTGAAATCCTTCGTCTCGACGGCGTACCGCAGCAATCCAATCGAGGTTGCATAGATCGGCGACTCCACAATGTCTCGCAGGCCGTGAATACCTTGCGGAATCTTGCCTCTTCGGACAGGGATGTCGTAGCGTTTCGAGGCAAAGTCAGGCAAACCATCGAGAAGCGAACATCCGCCAGTCAGAACCAGTCCAGCAGGAATGAGATCCCTGTACCCAGCGTCCTCGACTTCCTGCATACCCAGGTCAAGCAACTCCTCGATACGAGGTTCGATGATCTTTGCAAGGCGCTTCTTGGATACCTGTTTCTTCTCGTCTCCACCGATCGTAGCCACTTCGATCTTTTCTTCCTCGCCAACGGAGTCGACCAGAGCGGTTCCATGCATTTTCTTGACGAGTTCCGCTTCTTCGATCGGTGTCTGCAACCCCACAGTAATGTCGTTGGTAATAGATTCACCGGCAATTGGGATGACCTTCGAGAACCAAATGTCGCCCCCACGAAACACGCTGATATCTGTGGTGCCGCCGCCGAGATCCATCAGGATGACGCCCAATTCCTTCTCTGCCGATGAGAGCACGGCCAAGGATGACGCGATGGGTTCCAGAACAATCTGCCTGATCCCAATCCCCAACGTTTCTACACAGCGAACGAGATTATGCACGGCAGTGATCGACCCTGTGACGATGTGAACGTCGACTTCGAGCCTCGTCCCCGTCATGCCAACTGGGTCAGTGATCCCATCCTGGCCATCGACAATGTATTGTCGCGGAATGATGTGAATCATCTCGGATTCTGGAGGAATCTGAATTGCTTGAGCCGTCTCCACCACACGCCGCACATCGTCGTTGGTGATGATTCGGTCAGGGCGATTGATGGAAACGGTTCCCGAATTATTGATCGAAGAGATATGCTTACCCGCTATCCCCACATAGACGGAGTCGATTTTCACGTCCGCCATGTTCTCAGCTTCTTCGACAGACTTGCGGATGGAAGCCATGGTGCGGCCGATATCGACGACAACACCTTTCTCCAATCCGTGAGACTCGGACTTACCCATCCCGATGATCTCTACAGTCCCGTCAATGACATTCCCCACAAGTGTCACGACTTTAGTGGTGCCCACGTCAATGCCGACAACCACCTTTTCCTTCCTCATCTTCTCACCACCTTACGGGGCACGAGCGTTGCCTCTCCCCCAAATCTGACATCAACTTGTTCATACCTATCCATCTGAATCTCTCGGGATCGACAAAGTGCACCTAGTGCTACCAAGCGATCCTGTGTTTCGGCAATGTCGCCCAACAACACACGAGTATCATTCTCTAAGATTAGCTCAATTGAGTGCAAATCCGTAACATCCACGCTTCGCACGCCAAGCTGACACACAGTGCCCTGCAACTCGATGAGAAGCGCGGCAACACGTGCATCTTCAACCCTGTCTCCATATTCCCAACCTGACAGCTTGGCACCAATGAGTTCTAGCGAAGAAGTGACAGATTCATCCCTTTCCACAATCACACCACCTTCGCCCACAGAAATCTGGGTATTCTCAGAAGGATGCTGCGACCAAGCAATGACCTGGCGTTCTTCGATTACAAGCTGGATGGTATGCGGGAAGACCCTGCGAACAGATGCTTTCTTGACCCATGGATGCTCTTCCAATCGGCTTCGAATGAGAGTTGCGGGGACGGAGAAGATCGTTTGCCCACGATGAAGTTGCGAAAGGGACACCAAGTTGGCCGCTGTAGCATGCTGATTTCCAGAGACTACAACCTCACGCACATCGCAGAATTGAAGCCACGGTGTGTAAAGAGTAATGATTGCAGCAGCTATGAGTACCCCCCCTGATATGAAGACCCAAACGGCGATCTGGCGCTTGGCACTTCCCTCCTTCACCCGGCAAAGACCTCTTTTTCCCCTACAGCAGAGAGATTCGTGAAAATGTTATACAGTTTTTGTGCTCGAATGTCAATTCGCTTGCCGATCCTAGCGATTCTCGGCCCATGTCAGTTCAACCTTCCGCTGTGCCGTTTTCTCATCAAGTAAAATGATTTCGCCTAGGCAAGAGTAGTTGTAAGACCGGCTGTGAGACGTTGCCTTTGATTGCATCAGGAGTTGACACTGGACATTCTGTGGCGTTCGACAGATCACTGAATCTATGTTGAGCACACAGTTTTGTGCAAGAAGCTCCCGCTTTCCAGGATTCGCGCCAATCGTTCAGTGACTTGCCAAACATCACCCGCTCCAAAGCTAATGATAAAGTCCCCGGGTTCGATCGACTCTTCAAGAACTTGAACCGTTTGCTCCTTGGTCTCAATCATCCGAACGGTACTTAGCGTGTCACGGCGAATCGCTTCGACTACTTGCATGGCAGTGGTCCCCGGAATCTGGGGTTCGCATGCTGAGTAGATGGGATTGACCAATACAGTGTCCGCCCCTGCAAACGCCCCACCCAATTCGGATCCCAACGCCTTCGTTCGGCTGTAGCGATGCGGCTGGAATACGGCAATAATGCGTCTGCCCGGCCAACCGGAACGAATAGCCTGGAGGCTTGCTTCGATCTCCTCGGGCAAATGCGCGTAATCATCGACAACGGTCACGCCATTCTCTTCAAGCATCTCAAATCGACGATGAGGCAGCTGAAATGTTCTCAATCCGCGAATCGCTTCAGCCAGCGAGATCCCCGTCAGCTGAGCTGCCGCCAAGGCGCAGAGCGCATTCCGAACGTTGTGCTTCCCAGGAGCAGGAAGGACGACACGATTCACAAACGTATCGTGCTCATAGAGATCAAAGGAAGTCATCCAGCGGTCATAACCTATGTGCCTGGCTTCTAGATCGGCAGCAACGTCTGTACCTACTGTCACAGCCGCTGGGAAAGCCTGTGCCAAGAGCCCCACCCGGCTGTCATCAATGCAAAGGACTTGCTTGCTCGACTTGTCAAGATACTGAGAGAACGCCTGCTCGATATCCTCAAGCCCTGAATATGTATGAAGGTGGTCTATGCCGATATTTGTGAGTACGGCAATCTCCGATTGCACATGGACCAGCAATCCATCCGATTCATCAATTTCAGCGACAAACCACTCACCTGAATCCAAGCAAGCATTCCCGCCCAATGCCGGGCAATCCGCGCCAATCAAATAGCTTGGCTTCTGACCTGCATGTTTGAGCATCGTCGAGATCATGGCTGTCGTCGTCGTCTTTCCGTGCGTTCCAGCTACGCCCACACTACGGTGCTGTTGCAGAACCTGAGCCACAGCATGGAGCCGCGGGATAACGGGAATACGATATTTCTTTGCTGCAAGAATCTCTTCGTGATCTGTAGGGATGGCCGACGACACAATCAGGGCGTCGAGATTGTGGGCGACATGGTCTGCCCTGTGCCCACAATGAATGCGCGCGCCCTGTGCTTGCAGTAGGTCGGTTTCGCGATTGGTTCGGAGATCGGAGCCAGATACATGCACTCCTTTCGCAGCAAGCAGCGAAGCTAGGCCGCTCATGCCAATACCGGCGATCCCAACAAAATGCACTCGCGAACTCCTCGTTATCACAGGCGAGCCCCCCTCATCAATGATCGAATCTCACCTAGAATCGCAGACTCTGCGCTGCGCTGCCCCATTCGCTTGGCGTTTCCCGCCAGGCACTCGAGGCCCAACTCATCGTCCATCTGATCTAGGATAGCCCCCACCAGACCGTGGCGGACAATAACATCGTCATCAGCCACTGTGCAAGCCCTCTCTTCTCTCATAAGCTCCGCGTTCTTCCTTTGATGATCATCGGCTGCTTCTTTCCACGGGACGAGCATCGCAGCCTTCCCGCACGATGTAATCTCGGCGAGTGATGTTGCTCCAGCCCGGCAGACAACAAGATCGGCAATGGCGAAGGCCGCCCCCATTTGGTGGACATACCCCTTCACAACAATGTTGCCCACATTGGAGGCATCCAACTCTGCGCGGATTGATGCCTCGACTGCGGCGTCACCCGTGATGAGCAGAATCTGGAGGTCGTTGTTGCCGGCAATCGCATGCTTGCCCCATAGCACTTGTTCGGTAATCTCCTCAGATCCCTTGGATCCCCCGAAAACGAGAATTGTCCGTCGTTCTGGGTCGAGTCCAAAGGTTCGGTAGAGTGCGGGCGAACGCTTCACGTGGAGGAACTCTTCCCGAATAGGATTTCCTGTCACTACTAACTTGCGAGCGTGTGGGAACGATCGTTCAGATTGAGGGAACGATAGCATCACAAGATCGACAAGACGCGATAGCCAGCGATTGGCAAGACCTCCAATGACGTTCTGCTCGTGAATGGCCGTTCGGACAGGGAGCACTCGCCCCAGGAGGGCGCCGAGCAACACAGGATTGAATGAAGAATATCCGCCGACTCCGATCACAAGTTGCGGGCGATGGCGCACGAACAAGAAGATCGTTTGCAGGAAGCCAATCAGCAGTTGGAGGAGGCCGATTGTATTCTTCTTCCAATTCTTGCGATAGAAGCCGCTTGCCGAGATCGGATAGAAGCGAATCCAGTCGTAGTCTGGAAGCACACGAGCCTCGACGCCTGTCTTGGTCCCAATATAGGTGAATCGAGCCTCAGGATATTTCTTCCGTAATCCCTCACACATCGCTAGGGCAGGATAGAAGTGTCCGCCCGTTCCACCACCGGCAACCATGATCCTCATGCTCGTCCTCCCTGTTTTGACACATTAAGAAGAACCCCCACCAGGGCGAGGGTAATGATGAGCGAAGATCCACCATTGCTGAAGAAGGGGAATGTCAGTCCAGTCACAGGAAGAAGCCCAATCACCACGCCAAGATTAACGAGCGTCTGGAATCCCAACGCGAACCCAATCCCCATCGCCAGAAGCTGTCCCAAGCGATCAGATGCCGCCTCGGCAATGCGGAATGCTCGCCAGACAAGCAATCCAATGAGTGTCACAATGGCAATCACGCCAATCAGTCCAAGTTCTTCCGCAAGCACAGACATGATGAAGTCATTGTGTGATTGAGGTAGGTAGAACAGCTTCGCGTGCGAGGCGCCAAGGCCCCTGCCCAAGAGGCCGCCTGAGCCGATGGCTGTCAGTGACTGGAGTGTCTGATATCCCGTTGATTGGCTGTAAGCCTGCGGATTGAGGAACGAAAGCAACCGAGCGAATCGATAGGGTGCAAATCGAATCGCCATGAAGATTAGAGGAATGCTCGCGGCACCAATGAGCAGCAAATGCAGAATGCGAGCGCCAGCAAAAAACAACAGAGCCATCGTCACTGCCCCGAGCACGAGGATCATACCCAGGTCTGGTTGCAGGATGACAATCGCTGACAGCAATCCAAGCAAGATGAGATAGGGCAACACGCCCTCAGAGAATGTCTTAATCTTGTCGCCCTTGCGGCTAAGCGAATGAGCCATGAACAGAATGAGCGAGAACTTGACGGCCTCCGTGGGTTGAAACGTCAATGGCCCTAATGGAAGCCAGCGGCCGTCAGACAATCCAATCGGGAGGATCGTAAGCAACGTTAGGAAAATTCCGCCAACAAGCAACACATCGTTGAGCAAAACCAAATTATGGTAATCCCATGATTCCAAGGCGATCAAGGCGACAATTCCAACACCCGCTGCGATCAACTGACGAATCAGCATGGAGGTATCTGAACCATAGTGTCGCAGGGAAAACGGACTGCTTGCGCTGTAGAGCATGATGACCCCTGAGAACAGAAGCAGCGCAGTCACGAGAATGGCCCTTCGATCCACCAATCCACTCACGCTAGGTCCCCCTCCCGCGCTAGGTTGTTGCTTCAATTTCCTAACTACATGAGTACGGCATCTGTCCGCGAAGGGGAAGGAAAGGAGACCGCAGAAGATCGAAGATCAGTCTGCTTGTTACCGGACAGCTGTCCGCGCGTGTGACGAACTACGTCCTTGATGCCGTGCTTTCAAAGCCAGCTCGGGATTGAATTCGATCTACGAATGCCTTCCCGCGCTCAGCATAATCCGAGAATGCATCGAAGCTGGAGCAACCCGGGGATAGCAAGAGAACGTCGCCTGGCTGGGCCGCACGGAGGCCTCGATCAACAGCGCTCTCCATAGATTGAACAACAGAAACTTGGGGCAAGCTATCAGAATAATGTGAGAAGAGCTTATTCAGCTCATCCGCAGCCTCGCCGAACAAAACGACTTCTCGAATAGCTCTCGTTGCGATTGCTCCGGCAAGATCGTCGTATCCAGCGCCTTTGGAATGTCCGCCCAGCAAGAGAACGACTGGCTGATCAACAGAGTGTAGCGCGGCAATCGCCGATCCCGCGTTGGTCGATTTGGAGTCGTTGATGATGGTCACATTGTCGACACATCCGACAGTCTCCATACGATGGGGCAGGCGGAACGAGGAGACAATCTCGCCCATCGGGATCGAGGAGATGTCGAGATCTGGGATCAGCGCTTGGCATGCGGCCAATGCGGCGCGCAGATTCGCCCGCTCATGCGGGAGAAGGCTCTCCGTTCCCGAAGGCAGCTCCTTGAAGACCTCATCATAGAACAGTCGTCGGCCTTTGCCACCGTTGAACTGAGCTGAAAGCGATCGAGGCATGATGGCGACGTCTTCTCGCTCTTGGCTATCGAACATCTTGCCCTTGGCAGCCGCGTACTCTTTCATCGTTTTATGGCGATGAAGATGGTCCGGCGACAGCGTCAACAGAAGTCCGATGTTCGGATGGAATCCGCTGCTTTGCTCCAGCTGATAGCTACTCACTTCTAAGACCAGCACATCTGATTCAGCAAGCTCATCCACAAGGCTAATCAAGGGAATGCCGATATTTCCTGCGACCCGAACATGGCATCCCTGGGTTTGAAGACTCTTTGCAATGACTTCGACAGTCGACGTCTTGCCATTGGTCCCTGTGACGGCAATGAGAGGGTGCGTGCCGACAAGCCGCAGAGCCAGATCAATTTCCGAGATCACAGCAAGTCCTTGCTCGCGAGCTTGCCTAAGAAGTGGCAGATCAGCAGGGATCCCCGGACTGAGGACAACTGTGTCAACGTACCCAAAGAACTGTGCCGTGTGTCCAGACTGCTCAGATGGAATGCCGCGCTCCCTCAACCAGTCCTGCTGGCCTTGCGAGAGCGTATCGTGCTCGCTGACATAGATGGGAATCGAATGCTTGACTGCGAACTCGCAGACTGCTTTGCCCGAGACTCCAAATCCCAGCATGAGAAGGCGACGATCAAGTCGGCTACCTCCAGATGCCTTCATAGCGCAAGCTCAGCGATTCGCGTTTCCAGAATTCGCTCACAGGGATCCTCGTGCATACACAGCGAATTGGCCGATGCACCAGCCAATGCAAGTCGAGGGATCAACCCCACAATCTCGGATTCCAGCACACGTGTGCCAAGGCGGTTCGCCTCGACCTCTACTGCCCGAAATGCTGATGGAATGCTTGTCGCCGTCATGTCTCCTGCGAATCGAGGCACGTGCGTAAGATTCATCGAAACCTGCGTGAGGCGTCGAGAAGCAAGCGAGAGTCCTAATGCCTTGACGCCAGGCAAGCCACCATTGACCTCGCGAAGTGTCGCTGCAATCGCGCGTGCGATGGCCACGTCAGCAGTATTGAGCACAACATTGAAGGCAACGAGAAACTGCCGAGCGCCGATGGCAACGGCACCTCCTGTGGAATGGGGTTGTCGCGGCCCGAAATCTGGCGCCACGTCCAGCATCTTGCGAGATAATGTAGGCAGTCCGCCTCGGCGAATCCAGGGAAGAGTAGCTCGTTCCGATGATCTCTCAGTAGAGTCCTCAGCCGAACCTGCTGCTAAGCCATAGAGGAAGACCGGCAAGCAAACCTGATCGCCAAGGATCTTGCCAACGCGCTGAGCCAGCTCTACGCAGGCTGACATCGGTGTGGAGCCAAGAGGGATGAAAGGGATGACGTCAACAGCACCAATTCGGGGATGAACGCCCTGATGCAGGCTTAAATCAATTAGGGCTGTTGCACTTTCTGCCAGCGCAACAGCCCCATCTGCAATCTTCTCACGGCTTCCGACCATCGTGAAGACGGATCGGTTGTGGTCGGGGTCAGAATGAATGTCGAGTAGATGGCATCCAGTCCGTATGATTCCAGCGGCAATCCTCGCGATGATCGCAGGGTCGCGGCCTTCGCTCACATTGGGTACACACTCGATCAATCCGTCCCCTTGACCTTCTCCAATTCACTCGGTAAGACCATCGTAACAATGGCCGAAACAGCCAACTCGCCATCTACCGTCGCCTCAACTGTTGCTTGCAGCAATGCGCGCTTCTGACGCATTATGCGCGCTTCCATTCGAAGCTGATCTCCAGGTACAACCTTCCGACGGAACTTGGCCTTGTCAATGCCGACAAGATATCCGACAGAAGGCGCTACCTCATCATCACTCAGAACAAGGAACGCTGCCGTTTGAGTCATGGCTTCGAGAATGAGAACTCCCGGCATGACCGCCTCCAAAGGAGGCGGAAAATGCCCCTGAAAGAATGGCTCGTTGATTGTCACGTTCTTCAAGCCAACAACCATCTCCTCGCTCTGCTCGACGATTCGATCGACGAGCAGGAAGGGATACCGGTGAGGCAAACGGCGCCGGATGGCTTCAATGTCATACATTCGTAAGACTGCTCCTACAGGTACCCTGAAATCTCTGCCTTGACTGCTTCGGTGATATCGTCAACGGTCAGATTATTCCGATACATAATGACATCCTTCTTACGGATGACGATATCATAGCCAGATGCACGAGCGACCTTCTCTGTCGCTTGCACAAGTTTGGTCGTAGCAGCAGATGTCACGTACCCATCGAACTGTTCAAACATGGCTGACAGGGTCGTGTGACGATTCCCAAATTCTGTGGAATCAATGGCTCCTACACGAATCGTGGATACCAGGTTGTTGATCTCATCAATGAGCGGCTGGGCCTCTTCTCGCAGGCTAAGCAGCGCGCTGCGGAGATCCGAAAATTCGTCCGATTCAATCATGCGATCGAGCGTGCCTGCTGCCGTCGACATCCGCGCATCAAGCAGCTCAGCATTTAGTTCGTAGAACCTTCGCTCATAATCGGCCAAGGTAATGGTTCCCTGAGCGTAGTCATTCTTGAGCTGGTTGATTTCCTCGCTCTTGTCTGTAATCCGCTGTCTGAGATCACCAACAGCAAGAACAAAGACAGTAAAGGCATCTTCGGCATCCATGTAGGCCAGTTTCAGCGACTCAGATGGTCCCGTCTGCTGCAGCTGTGCAATGTCGGCTCGAATCGTATCTAGGTCGGCGCTCGATGTTCCCGCGTCACCCGCAGGAAGAACAAACTGCAATACCACGGCACCAATCGCCAAGATCAGCGCCAAGCCAGCGACCACCAATGTATTTCTAGACATATGTTTTCCTCCTTGTCATTCTTGTTCCTCACCGTTCCCGATAATTATAGAGTCCTCAGTTCAACTAGCCAGCCTAGAACATCTGGCTAAACCCGAAATCAAAGATGGGAAGCCAGGTGAAATCCTCGTTCATGTTCCACGCGAGATCAAGACGCACGAACATCCCCATTGCTCTAATTCCTATTTCGAAACCACATGACGAAAGGAAGTCCCCAAGTCGGACCGAGCTCAGATCGCATCCTGTATCCCAGAACGTAGTTGCATAGAGGCCTTCCACCAGTTCGAGTCGATACTCGACATTGGCAAGAACGTACTGCCTCGTCGAAACTCCCGAGATCCCACGAATTGACATGGGTCCACCCAGCTCCATATAACGTGACGTCGGAAGCTGGTTATCCCCCCATCCAGTCTTGACTCGAATCCCCAGAGTCTGGTTCATAGTAGCGGAGACAAGCGGCATCGTCGTCGGCACAAAATGAATCCATGTGAAATCGAATTTCGCGTACTCACGACCTGCGCTAAATCCTCCTGCTTTCTCAAAGCTGAGCTGACGCCGGCTTCCCTCTGTTGGGAAGGATGGACTGTTGGTGTTGTCAAAGGTTAGTGATAACGTGATGACATCAGCCGAGATCCAGCGTGCTAAGTCAGCTATGTCCTCTTCTTCGTGGTGAAAGTTCAGACCAAAGTTGGAATAGTCGGCCACCGGATAACTGAACGATACACCAGCTCCGATCGTCGTGTTTACAGCCCCGACTTCTCCGATCTCTATTTCCTGATGCTTCTGGTAAAGGTTAAATCCCACACGATCGAATCCCGGGAAGTAGGCAATTGTACTGTAGCCCAGATTCCAAGTACTTGGATTGGAGTCTTCCGTCCCAATCAAGCCACGACTGTAACTCAGCTCCAAATCCTGGCCAGTGCCAAGAAGGTTCTTCCGATTTAGAGAAAGCTCTCCGAACAACGTTCCCGTTGAAGGATCGAGGGCCATCGATCCTGCGAAGCCACCCAGGTTCGATTTCTCAGTTACTGTAATCGTGACCTCCAGGCCTTCGTCTACCCATTCGGGAACGATGTCCACGGACTCGAAATACCCAAGTGCTGTCAATTTCTGATAGGACACGACTAAATCCTTGCGATTTAGCACTTTGCCTGTTTCCAACTTCGAATTTCGAGAGATGACGTAATCATGGGTCCGCGTATTGCCTTCGACGGTAATTTGGGTAATCACGCCTTCAGAAACGTTCAATTGAAGCACGCCATCTTCAACTGAAGATGCGGAAAGCTTAACCATCGAGTATCCATCCTGGCTGTATCGATAGTAAACATCCTGCACCAACTCAAGCAATTCGAAGTTATCGATCGGATGATTCGGAAGCTCGCTGATTAGCTCCTGGAGTTCCTCGTCCTGGTAGATTGTGTTTCCGTCAATCTCGATAGAACTAATGGTTTCAGGTGCTGATAGCAGGCTCCTCTCCTCAAATGTCCATCGAAGCCAGAACCGATCCTTCTCCGTTCCCGGTTGGGGCTCGTATTCCACGTTGGAGAAATACACGGACTGGCTGAGGTTCATGTATGCAGCTTGGAAATCAGCCATCTGTAGCGGTTTGTCGAGCGGAATCTCGATCATGTCTTCAACGATAGATTCCGGCACCGTGGAGAGTCCCTCAATCAAGCTGCCAGAGAATCTCAACTCGATGAACTCTATGCTTAGGATCTCGGACAGATCGACGTCGCCGATGGAGACTAGCACATAACCATTCTCCGAGTATTTGGCGATGACTTCTTCCAGTGCAGTCATGAGTGCTTGAGGATTAAGGACCTTTCGTTTTTGAATGTCGTGGTCTCGCAGGACGCGCCTAATTTGGTTAGACGTCATGATTGGGACATCAAATAATTTGACACCGAGCAGGCTATAATCGCGCCGGTTGATGTTACCCGTAATCACAATCTTCTGAATGACCGGATTCTCAACCACTTGAAGTGCCACGCGCCCTTCTTCGAGAACATCGCGATCCAGCGTGACTTCCCCGAACCATCCCATATCATAAATCGCTTGAGACGCCGTTCTGAGGTCGGCTTCCTCGATTACGTCCCCAATCCTGAAATGGACAACTTCAAGAATATCTCTGTTCTTGATTTCATCGTTCCCGTCGATAGTGATAGCTGTAACAGTCAACGGATATTGGGCTGCCCAGCCGATTGCTGAACTGGCAATCAAGACCGCAATGAGCACACCCGTAATCTTCCTCATCATACCAAGTCCTCCTCTGCGACAAATCCAGTAGACATCGTACATATTCTCCCCACGGTGGAGCTGGGGTCAAGGATTTTCACACAGTACTAAGAGTGTGTGAGGTTTTCATGAATAATCGAGAGGCCGGAATTAGAAGTCGGATACTGCATCTCCGGACGTTCGAAGCTGGATGGCTTCAGCAATATGCTCTGCTCGGATCTCCTGAGAGTCCGCCAAATCAGCGATCGTACGTGCAACTCTCCGGATGCGAGCATGCGCCCGCGCACTGAAGCCAAATCGATCTACAGCCCTTCGCAGCAACTGCTGCGCGCCTATTTCGAGGGCACAGTAGGCGTCCAATCGATCGCCATCTAACTGCGAATTGGAGTGACACGCTGCATCATCTCGCATTCTCTCCCATTGAATCTCCCGAGCCGCAGACACACGAGCATGAACGACATCCGAAGGCTCAGCGCTGTGGGCGCCAAATAAGTCGTCTGCGGGCACTCGTGGAACTTCCACACACAGGTCCATTCGGTCAAGGAATGGACCGGAGAGTCGCTTCTTGTATCGCCGCACATCATGCAGAGAGCATGTGCATGACCGAATTGGATCCCCAAGAAAGCCACAAGGACAGGGATTCATGGCCCCCACAAGCGTGAAGGCAGATGGATATCGCACAGAAATTCCAGCGCGTGAGATAAGAATCGATCGATCCTCAAGCGGTTGTCGGAGCGTCTCTAGCACGCGACGATCGAACTCCGGCAGCTCATCCAAGAACAGCACACCGTGATGAGCTAGGCTGATCTCCCCTGGGCTAGGGATACCGTGCCCACCGCCGACCATGCCCGCATAAGAAATGGTGTGATGTGGCGCTCTGTAGGGGCGTCGCCACACCAGCGGAG
>CAZKDW010000017.1:0-13900 GCA_964551625.1 uncultured Thermotogae bacterium
TGCGAAGATGCTGAATGGTGGGGTTACCAGTCCGGCTCCCACCATGCCGATGCCAGGTTCCTTGTGCGCGATGCCTGTATTGATGGCAGGCACAATGCCGGTTTCTGCTACCTTGAGCACATCGATGCCTGTGGGCGTGCCCCGGAATCCCGTGGCTGGAATCTGATAGGCGCGGGATTCGGCGAGCGTGATGCTGCGCATACGCCGGGTGGTATCCAGAGCCAGCTGAGGCGTTCCGCCAACGAATTGAACAATGGCTGGCGCTGCAGCCATGGCGAATCCGCCGTATCCAGCTGTTTCTGTGATTGACGAATCCCCGATATCAGGCGCTGCGTCCTCGCTTGAGAACCCTGGCAAGTACAAACCATCCACAATGGGGGCCGGTGCTGTGAACCAACGATCGCCGGTTCCCGATACGCGAATGCCAAATTCAGTGCCGTTGCGTGCCATCGCTGTGATCAGTGAACTCCCCGGGATATTGGCAGCTGCATCGAGCGAGCACTTGCCAGCTGGCATGGTCAAATTGAGGAAGAAGTGATCATTGGAGTGCAGAAACTCTAGCACCTGCGCAATGGATTCGGATGGCTCATTGAGGCGCACCAAATAGGGGGCCAGTTCTCGAATCAGCAATGATGTGCCTGCGCGATTGCGGTTGTGGCCCTCATCGCCCATCTGCAACGCTTGGGCAAGAAGCGACCGCATGTCAATGGGGCCATGCTTCTCGATCGCCTGCGAGAGCATGGGAGCCAACGCATGTTCCATCCATTTCAGTCGATCGATGACTTCGCTTCCGAACGCTCCATAACGAAGGACCTTGCCGAGCCCCTCATTCAGGGTGCAATAGGCGCGATTGCCTGCTGTGACGTTCTCCAGGATCCACACGGGCATCGAGGCCGTGATGACACCGGCCATCGGTCCCACAGCCTGATGATGATGACACGGGGAGAAGGCGACGTCGCCGCTTGCGGCGGCTCGTTCGGCCTCCTCGACAGAGGAAGCAGCGCCTTCATAAATGAGACCGCCTATCACAGCGCCCTTCATGGGGCCGCACATGGCATCCCATGTCACGGGTGGGCCGGCATGCAAGATCGTGCGATCTGTCATGCCGGGGATGACGTCCCTGGCAATGCCGATGCCGATGATATGGGGCTCAGCAGACAGCAGATGTTCGATGGCGATCTCATTGGCTGCTGTGATCGCTGGAGACCAAGCCTGCGCATCGTCTGACTTTAGGTTGTCGATGATGCGGATTAGTGCCCCATCTCCACCTGCTGGCGGGCGCCAATCAACGTCGATGACAGGAACATGTCCATCTCGCAATGTTTCGGCAAATGATGACAAGCCGAGATTGACGACATGAAGTTCGTTTGTGAACAGTGCAGTGGTTGGCTCTCGCTTGATCATGACGTCCTGCCTTCCATCCAGTTGGCAACCCACCGAGCCGCGTCGGCGTTGCTTGGTGCAACGATGACGCCTGCATCCTCAAGAATTACACGTTGATGATCGAGATTCTGTGGATCCTTCTCAGTTCCTGTGACAGAGGCTACCACGACAAGCTGCCTCCCATCTTCCTTTGCTGCGGCGAGTGCGTGAGCGGCTGCCTCGGCAAGGCTGGCTGCCGGGTTCTCGTGTGCGCCATATCCGATGACGCAATCAGCGAGTATGACGCCGACGGTCTGATCCTCTCCTGCTTGAGCCACGCGACTGTCTCGCAGACTTGGCTCAATCATCGGGTGTGGCTTTCCGACAGTGAAGGCGTCATCGCCTAGATCCCAGACAATGTGACCCGTCTCTTCTTCGCCGGGTTGTATCTTCCTAGCCTTGGTCCCTGCGACATTGGAGCGAATGTCAATGCCTGCTTGATGAAGGAGGTTCCACGTCTCTTGACACAACGTGCCACCGCAATACAGACCAACGATTCGTCCTTTGGCCGACTCGTTGGCTGGCGCGGGTATGGAACCTGGAGGCTCAGTGGAATGCGTGCCTTCAGCAACTTCGATACCTGCTTTCTTGACAGCGGCTCGGGCTGCGTCGGCTAGCGTAGCCGTTGTTTCCAGCTTATCGGAGAGCTGTTCTGCTTGACCTCCGATGAAGTGAACAACGCCAGGTTTCTCCGTAGAAGCAAGCGTTTGAATGACTTTGTCTGCGACTGCCGGACTGGGCGTTTTGGACACGACGACGATGACGTCGGTTGCTGGATCATGGCCCAAGGCTTTGATGCCGAAGCGCGTCATCCGACCATCGACGGCCTCGGACAGATCGCGGCCGCCTGTGCCGATGGCCTGTGAGATGCCGCCGCCGTATTGATGCACCAAAGATGAGATCTCCTGAATGCCCGTGCCTGAGGCGCCGACGATGCCGACCTTGCCTGTGCGGCATGCATTGGCGAATCCTAGTGCCGCGCCGCGTATGATGGCTGTGCCACAGTCGGGGCCCATCATAAGCAATCCGCGGGTGATGGCATCATCCTTCAGCGTAATTTCGTCTTCGACAGTGACGTTATCTGAAAACAACATAACGTGTAGTCCCCTGTGCAAAGCCTGCCGTGCTTCGCGTGCTGCGTGAATGCCGGGTACGGAAATCAAGGCAAGGGTTAGATTTGGATCCGCCTTTAGGGCGGCATCGAGAGACGCTGCGTTTGCTGCGGATGCCTCCGATTCGTCGTCCGTTCCGCCAGTCAGTAGGACCTCTAGATGGTCGTGAACTGCGGTGGCAGCCTCGCTGGATTCGGCTTCAATCGCGATGATGAGATCTGCAGGTCGGATGGTGCCCTCGTGCGTATCTAGCGTGAACCCTGATTTGATGAGGTTCTCGACATTGATGGGAGTGGCCATGGCGACGACGGCTTGCGTGACACCATCTAGTTTCTCTAATTCGGAGCTGATCCGCATGAGAAAGACGGAGTCGAAATAGCGATTGCGTTCAATAATGAGTTCTTTCACGACGATTCTGCCTTCTCTCGAATGCGGGTCAGTAGACGCTCGTAATTGAGCGGAAGCGTGTTGAAGTTAATCTCCAGTGCATCATAGAGCGCGTTTCCGATGGCGGATGGTACCGATATCATCGGGTGCTCAGCGATGCCGCGCGCACCATAGGGGCCATCGGGTTGCGGGTTCTCCAGTAAGATTTGCTGTGTGTGCCGCGGGATGTCCTTGGCTGTCGGGATCTTGTAATCGACGAATCCCGCGTTGAGGAAGCGGCCGTTCTCATCGAACACAAAGCCTTCCCAGAGAGCAGACCCCAGTCCTTGGAGGACACCGCCGACAACCTGTCCGACGCAGAGCTTGGGATTGAGCACCTTGCCTGCATCGATTGCTGTGACAATGTTGAGGATTTCGATTTCCCCTGTTTGTGTATCGACTTCAATTTCCACAGCATGCGCGCCATACGTCCAATACTGAGCGGGTAATCCCTGCCCGGTTTCAGGATCGAGATGCGTTAACCCAGTGGCAATATAGCGGCCGTGGCCAATGATAGGGCCGCCGATAGAATTGCCGTTCTCGAATGTGTAACCGAGGGCGAGTTGAGCATACGAAAGGCCTCGTTCGGGCTGTGCTTTCACATACACCCGTTCACCTTCGCATTCCAGTTCCTCGGGCGAAAGATCGAGGGCCTGCCCAGCGACTGTGCGAATTTGGTTCATACAGTCTGCGGCAGCCTCGATGACTGCGTTGCCGCCCATGTAGGCGAAGCGGCTGGCCACGGTTTGCCAATCATAGGGTGAGAAGGCGGTATCGCACTCCCACGTGATGTGGGTCTTCTCTATAGGAATACGCAGTTCCTCGGCAGCGATCTGCCGCAGGACCGTGTAGGTTCCTTGACCGTAATCGACGCCCGAGATGAGAATGTCGGCACCTCCATCTTCGTCCAGTTTGATAATGGCAGCACAGGATGTGTTCGTGGGCATGGCTGGTGCCTTGTGAAGCATGGCCAATCCCTTGCCCCGAACCTTGTGGGGTTCAGTCGGTGTCTCGCTGGGCGTGAGCCAGTCGATGGCGTCGGCGACGGATTTCAGACATTGCGTGGGATTGCCGTGCCCGGGAGTAAAGGCTTCTCCTGTAATTGTGACATCGCCATCCTTGAGCAAATTGCGTCTGCGGAACTCGGCTGGGTCCATGCCCAACTTGCGGGCCATCAGATCCATGGCGCGCTCAATGCCCCACATGATCTCAAGATGCCCGAAGCCGCGATAGGCCGTGCCGAAGATTTTGTTGGTGTAGACGACGAAAGAATCGATCCAGCAGTTGTCAATGGAATAGGGGCCTGCTCCGGCAGTTGCGGCGGCTCGGCCGATGTTCACACCATAGTCGGCATACGCTCCGGCATCCCAAACATACGTCGATTTCAGGGCAACGATCTTGCCGTCGCTCGATGCGCCAATTTCGATGGTTGAGTGTAGACCTTGGCGCGAAGGCAGCATGTTAAATTCCTGTTCGCGCGTGGCTGTGACCTTCACGGGACGTCCGCCAGCGGCTTTGGACAGTACATAGGCCAGTGGTTCTAGTCCTAATCCTGCTTTGCCGCCGAAACCGCCGCCAACATAGGGAACGTGAATTCGGACGTTGGCGTGGGGCAGTTCAAAGCAGTTGCTCAGTAAGTGGCGGACTGTGTAGGGGGATTGGCTTGAGGTCCAGATCTCCATTCGGTTGCCTGGTAACGCCTGAGCTATGCTGGCATGGGTCTCCATGGGTGCGTGTTGAACGGGTGGGTTGTAGAACGACGCTGTGATATGGATCTCTGCGTTCTCGAATGCCTGGTCAAACGAGCCTTTACGGATCTTCTGATGGTGGGCGATGTTCGTGTGGGCCTTGGGAAAGAATACGCCCTCCATGTAATCGTAGGTATGCAGATCTGGATGAACCAAGTGGGCCGATTCTTGCATCGCTTCCCGAGGGTCCAGGACCGACGGCTGTACGTCATATTCGACTTTGACGAGCAGACAGGCAGCCTTGGCGATGTCGAATGTGTCTGCTGCAATGGCTACGACGGCCTCGCCCTGATAACGGACTACATCGCGTGCCAAGATGCACTTATCTTGCATGTAAAGGCCCAGTTGATAGCACAGGCCGATGCCTGTAAGCACTGCTCGAACCCCTGGAAGAGCCTGTGCATCCTCAGCGTGGATGGAAACAATGCGGGCCGACGCGTGCGGCGATAGCACGAGAGCCGTATGCAGCATGCCGGGGAATAACAGATCGTGGGTGTATTGAGCGGTTCCCGTGACCTTGTCGACGGCGTCTGCTCGTGCTACCGGCTTGCCAACATAGGAGAGTTCGCGGGTCATGACGACCTCCCTTCTTGGCCATTGCTTGATGCCGCGTTTGGCGACAGGCGACTGGCTGCTAGGTGAATTGCCGCGATAATGGCTTCGTATCCCGTGCATCGGCACAGATTCCCCGCGATGGCTTCGACGATCTCTTCATGCGTTGGGTTTGGTACTCGGCTGAGCAAGCCGCGAGCTGACATAATCATGCCTGGAGTGCAGAAGCCGCACTGGATTGCGCCTTCGTCGATGAAAGCCTGCTGAAGAACGGAGAGTTCGCCGCCTACTGCCTCGCCCTCGATGGTCTCGATTGTGTGTCCGTCCGCTTCGACAGCCAGCATGAGGCAGGAAGTCACAGGATTGCCGTCAAAGAGAACGGTGCACGCGCCACATTCTCCTACGCCGCAGCCCTCTTTGGTGCCCTTGAGAGCGAGTTGATCGCGCAGCAAGTCGAGAAGTGTCAGGGTGGCTGGGACGGTTGCATGTTCGGATTGTCCGTTGACTGTGAATTGAATATCGTGCATCAGGAGCCCCCCCCTTCAGGTAGCAGATCGCCGAGAAGTCGCTTCACGAGAGTGGGAAGAACCGCATTGCGATAATCGGCCGATGCTCTAACATCGGAAATCGGCTTCACAGACGATCGAACGATGTCGATGACGTGGTCGATGAAGACACCTTTGTTGCCGGAATCAACGGCAATTGGATCGAGCAATACAGGCGTTGGCGCGCAGCTGCCGATGGCCAATCTGACTGTCTTCTCACTCTGAGAATAGCCTACGGCGAGGTTGACCACGGCGAGGTCATGGCCGCGGATGCGCTGCTGTTTCTTGAAGGCTGTGCGAAGGTCAGATCGATTCGGCAAGCGAATGCCCGTGACGATTTCATCTGACGTAAGCGTTGTCTTCTTTACGCCAATGAAGAAGTCGCGGATAGGAATTGTCCTTGCACCTTCTACACCGACAACATCGACCATGGCCCCAAGAACAAGCAGTACGGGGGCAGAATCGGCTGCTGGAGATGCATTGCAGATATTGCCCGCCAACGTGGCGCGATTGCGTAGCTGGTAGGTGCCGATTGAAAGGAGGGCATCGGCCAATGCAGGATACGTTGTGTGGAATCCGCGATGTTCGATGAGCCTGTTCAACGGAACTGAGGCGCCAATGGATGATTGCGATGAATCTACATGGAACGTCTTCAACTCATCGACACCCTTGCAATCGACAAGGAGATGAGGTGTCTTAAGACCATTTCGGATCTCAACGAGAAGGTCCGTTCCGCCAGCGAGGATAGCTCCTTCTCCAGCAGCTTCTGCTAGACAGAGACAGCCCTCCTCGATCGATCGAATTCTCTTGTACTCAAAATTTCCAAGCACTGTGAGTCCTTTCTGAAAGCGAACGATTTCGAGACCTGAAAGGAAATACAGGCTCACAAGTCCCGTTACCGACCATCTTACGGGACATCACAGGATCTGCCAAGTGGCTTGACAGCTTTTCGACATGAATTTGGGCCGAAGAAGGCCGTATTTCTCAAGTCGGCGACAGGCAGTGTACGATAGAGGCGAAGATGTGTGAGGTGAATGTCATGACGCAGGCATCGAATCGAGTAGGAATGACCAGTACGGTTGCCGTTATCCGTTGTAGCTCGTATGACCCGGGTGCAGTGCAAGAAGCTGTCGCGCGCGGGCTAAAACTTCTTGGTGGTGCCGAGGTGTTTGTGAATCCGGGTGAGACGATTCTGCTGAAGCCGAACCTTCTTACCGGACGGAGCCCAGAGCGTGTTGTTACCACGCACCCCAGTGTATTCCGAGCTGTGGCACTGGCTCTTCAATCTGCAGGAGCGAAGCTTACTTATGGCGATTCGCCTGGCTTTGGGAAGCCTCAGGCAGCTGCACAGAAGGCTGGTTTGCTCAATGTCGCGCGCGAGATGGACATACCATTGGCTGACTTTGCTCGCGGCGACATCGTGTCGTTTCCTGAAGGAGTGCAGAACAAACAGTTCACGATTGCTCGCGGTGCACTGAGTGCGGATGGCATCGTATCCCTTCCCAAGATGAAGTCTCACGGATTGACGCGCATGACGGGGGCGATCAAGAATCAGTTTGGCTGCGTTCCCGGACCTCTCAAGGCCGAATTCCATGCTCGATTGCCCATGGCCGATCTGTTCTCGCAGATGTTGGTGGATCTCAACAGACTGCTGAAGCCGAGACTGTTTGTCATGGACGGCATCATCGCGATGGAGGGGAATGGGCCTCAGAATGGAACGCCGCGCGCGATGAATGTATTGCTGCTATCCAGCGACCCTGTTGCCCTCGACGCTACTGTGTGCCGAATGATAGCCCTGAACCCGATTCTGGTTTTACCAATTCAATACGGCGTCAAGTTTGGCCTAGGGGTGGCTGAGGACATTGAGCTGGTGGGGGATCCACTCGAGTCATTTGTAACAGCGGACTTCGTCGTCAATCGCAGCCCCCTGCCTACGACCGAACAACCGGGCCGGCCCAGCCGATTGGCACGCCGCTTCGTTGTTCCCAAACCGTTTATCGTGGCATCGAAATGCACCCAATGTGGGACGTGTGTCAGTGTATGTCCCGTTGATCCCAAGGCATTGGAGTTCCGTGGCAGCGGACGCATTCATCCGCCGATTCACGATTACCAGCGTTGCATTCGCTGTTACTGCTGCCAGGAACTGTGCCCCGAGGGTGCGATCGAAGTGAAGACGCCATGGCTAGGAAGACTCATCCATCGCCGCTAGTCACGGTAGAGCAGAGGCCTGCCTTCTTCGACGTATGACTGCGGCTATGGAATGGTTGCCAAGTCGTTGACTAGCATCGTCTTCATCTCAGTATCCGAGATGGTTTCTATGACTTTGTTGGCAAGATCGATGTACTTTCGCTTCATGGCATCGTTCTTTGCGATTGCCGAGGACCGAGCCAAAGCCTCATAAGCATAGGCAAGAGAGAACGGAGCGACGGTGCTGTCTTGGCTGGCGGCCAGGCAGAGTTCGCCATAGCGACGGGCTTCGATCGATCGTCCTAACATGGAGTGGATTCGCGAGACTTGCCAATAGCCAACGGACAACTGCTGATTCGTGCAATCTGCGCGTTGCGTCCAATGCCAGCATGATGCCATGCTGAGCCGCAACATATCCTCATCCTCAACGGATGTTCGCTTGGCCTTGTCCATTAGCTCCCATGCGCTGTTGAAGCAATGCACGGAGAAGTGCTCGTGCCCCTTTCCTTCATCTGTCTGATGACTCATGTCATCCCCCTTAAACTACCAGGTAGAGTGTACGGTAGCCAACGGGTCCGCTGCCAAGGAAGCCCGGTGTGCGGGTTGGTTTTATGGTGAATTCCATTGCCTTATTGAAACACTGGACAGAAAGCTTCTCGTGTATCTTGCTCATTTCCGGCTCGGTCATGATTGCCTCCTCAAGTAGGAATCAGGATCAGTATTGCGAGGGGCGTGGATAGTCAACTAAGGCTCAGTGAAGCAGTCGTGAGCATTGAGCCAATGGAGCAGATCGGCCACAATAGCAGAGGTGATATGACTTGAGCCACTCACATTCCCATCATGGACATTCACACGGACCGTCTACCGGTCAGCGAATCGGCGTTGCCTTCTTTCTCAATCTGGCTTTTGCCATCCTGGAGATCGTTGGCGGGATCTGGACAAACAGTGTAGCTGTCCTTGCAGATGCCTTACATGATTTGGGCGATAGTCTGGCGCTTGCCCTCACATGGCGATTCGCCAAGGTGTCGGAGAAGAAGGGAGACGCCGTCTATACATTTGGGTATCGGCGCTTTTCGCTACTCGGAGCCCTCGTAATGGCGATAACGCTTATCGCAGGCGGCCTGTTTGTTCTGGCTCAAGCTATTCCTCGGATTATCAATCCTGAGCCTGCCAATGCACAGGGCATGATACTCCTGGCCATTGTCGGTGTCCTCGTTAATGGTTTCGCAGCACTGCGTATGCACGGAGGCAGCAGCATATCTGAACGTGTTGTGACCTGGCACTTCGTAGAGGATGTCCTCGGTTGGATCGCTGTATTGATTGCTGCCATTGCCATGCAGATTTGGAATATTCACTTGATCGACCCGATTCTCTCGATCCTGATTACGCTGTATGTGATGTGGAATATCGCGAAGCAGCTGAAAGAAACATTAGTCATCCTGCTCCAGGGCGTGCCAGACGGCCTCACTGTGGAGTTGATTGAATCCGAAATGGCGAGAATCTCTGGCGTTCTGGGCGTCCATCACACACACGTATGGACCCAAGATGGAGAACATCATGTGCTGTCGACGCACATTCTTTGCGATCCCGATTGCTCCATTCGCGACTGCTCCGCATTGCGAACAACGATTAAGGAGCGACTGTCTGAGATGGGCATTCCGCATGCTACGATCGAGATGGAGCCTGCGTTGGGCGGCGATTGCCCCGATGCTTGCGAGGAGTGTTACAACACCTAGAATCTTCGGCATAGTCGGACGTACTCTTCCCTTCGTGTCTTCGATCGCGCAACTGCTTTGTGCTCTGCTCACTGTGCAAAGGGCATCCGCGCAAGGTACGCGTTGCCACGGGAACAACGGTGAATCCTGTCATATAGACGTAGCGTCATGCAACACGCCTGTCTTCGAAGATGGCACAAGCAGGGGCAGACAGGTTGTGCGACGTTCTATCCAAGAGATGCAACATGAGGAGTATTGTTGCTTAGACATGGAGGAAACCTATAGACGCCGCTCCCTGTCGGCGGGTTTCTCTTGCGATCCCTGGCTCTTGGCCCTTGTCGATCAAGGGCAAGCGGACTTTACAAAGCGTGATCGGTTGGGATACCTTTGTGATGCGATCCGCCAGGAGCGCGTTTTTCGGGAGAGCGGGGCTAGGCTGGGTGCATGGCTCCGCCTCTTCTTTGCTCATTCCTCACAATCTTGCCAAGACAAACCCAAATCTGTACCGTACCATCCACTTTCAGGAAGAAGCTAGATTGCCCCTCTGCTTGCGAAGGAGGCTGGATGAACGAGATCAAGCAAAATGTGAGACAGGTTCTGCAAATTGATGGGATGCATTGCGCTTCCTGCTCGCAATCGGTCGAGCGTGCGCTGAGAGGTGTTGTCGGTGTTCAAGACGCATCCGTCAATCTGTTGGGTGAGAATGCGTCTGTGACACATGACGGATCGGTCACATTGGAGTCGCTAGCGCAAGCCGTGAAGGATGCTGGTTTCACAGCTGAAGCTGCACAGCCAAGCCAAGCGCTGCAGATCGGCGTCGATGGCATGACGTGTGCCGGCTGTGTGGCCTCTGTGGAACGGGCATTGCTTGGCGTCAACGGTGTCCAGTCAGCAGCAGTCAATCTCTCTCTCGGTCTTGCTAGTGTGAAAGCAGACTTAGATATCGACGAATCGAAACTCGCTGCCGCTATTCGAGCCTCTGGATTTGACGTACGCGACATCTCTTCGTTTGGACGAACAGCAGACAGAGATATTGTGGAACGTGACGAGAAACAGGTGAAGGACGCAGCTCGGAGGATGACGTTTGCCTGGTTCTTTGCGTTGCCCATTATGGCATGGATGATCCCCGAGATGTTCTTTGGCCTCATGTGGCCAACACCGGTGGCCTTCCATACTGTCATGGTGGTACTAGCTGCTTTCCCGCTTGTCTTTGTCGGAGGGCCAACGCTGCGTGTTGGATTCCGAGCCCTCGGTCACCGGGCGCCCAATATGGATACGTTGATCGCTTTGGGGGTCACGGTTTCCTTTTCCACGGGCATTCTCGCCATCTTCGGAATCCTTGGCTGGCTACCAGCAATTTTCGACTACGCAGGCGTTTCAGCCATGGTTCTAGCCATTCACCTCACAGGGCGATGGATTGAGGCAACGGCAAAGGGCAGGGCGTCGCGCGCTATTCATCGGCTCCTAACACTGGGGGCGAAGACAGCTCGTGTGCTTCGCGATGGAGTAGAGGCAGAGGTCAAAGTGCAGGAGCTTGCCATTGGCGACGTGATGCTCGTTCGCCCTGGTGAGAAGATCCCTACAGACGGCGTTGTCGTTCAGGGGACTAGCTACGTGGATGAGTCCTTGGTGACAGGTGAATCCGTTCCAGTAAAACGTGGCGAAGGAGAGCCCGTCATCGGCGCTACACTCAATGGTCGCGGATTCTTGCATGTGAAGGCTACGGAAATTGGTGAGAACACGTTCCTTTCTCAGATCGTCCGCATGATGGAAGACGTACAGATGACCAAGGTGCCAATCCAGGCCTTTGCCGATCGTGTGACTCGAATCTTCGTTCCCGCCATTCTCGCGTTGGCGGCTTTCGTTCTTGTTGCATGGCTTGTAGCGCCCAATGTCTTGGGGCAGTTCGCGGACTGGGCCGGACAGTTCCTGCCATGGGTCTCTGAGGGGATGAGCCCCCTGTCGCGAGCCCTGTATGCAGCCATTGCCGTCCTCGTCATTGCCTGCCCCTGCGCATTGGGATTGGCCACTCCGACTGCGCTGATGGTTGGGACCGGCGTTGGCAGCGAACTGGGCATTCTCTACAGAACGGGGGAAGCCATTCAGACACTTCAGCAAGCCAAGGTCGTTGTCTTTGACAAGACAGGCACACTAACAGAAGGGAAGCCTGGCGTCACCGATATCATTACTGCCGCGGGCGTCTCAGAGAACGACTTGCTGTCATGGACAGGCGGCCTTGAGATAGGATCTGAACATCCAATCGGGCGAGCGATTGTCGAGGAGTGCCGCGATCGTGATCTTCCATTGGCTGATGTCGGTCAATTTGAAGCCCTGCCTGGAAAGGGTATCCGAGGTGTGATGAGCGAGGACCGCATCATCGCGGGAACGCGCCTGTGGCTTGAAGAACTGGGAACTGATACCCAATCCGTTGCCTCAGCATGGGAGGATCTGTCGAATCAAGCGAAGACGGTCATTGGCGTTGCCACAGAACAACGCGGATTGGTTGGCCTCCTTGCAATCGCTGACCGAATCAAGCCCAGCACACGTGGTGCCATTGACAGCCTCCATCAACTCGGACTCAGCACCGTCATGTTGACGGGGGATAGCCAAGCGACAGCCCAGGCTGTTGCAGCATCTGTCGGCATCGACCGGGTTATTTCTGAGGTTCGTCCCGATGGAAAACTGGAAGCCATTCGGGCGCTGCAAGCCAAAGGCGATCGCGTGATTATGGTAGGTGACGGGATTAACGATGCTCCTGCACTCAAGGCTGCCGATGTGGGCGTGGCTGTAGGAACAGGCACGGATGTCGCGATTGAGGCAGCTGATGTCACTGTAGTGTCGGGAGATCTCGATGCGCTGGTGCGGGCAATCTTGCTGTCCAAGGCCACGTTCCGGAAGATCAGACAGAACCTGTTTTGGGCCTTCTTCTACAACGTGTTTGCCATTCCCTTTGCCATGCTTGGCTTGTTACATCCGTTGATTGCAGAGGCAGCAATGGCCTTTTCCTCCATCAACGTTGTAACCAATGCCAATCGGCTGCGACGACAGAAGCGGCTTCTCCAATCGCGATCTTCTTCGTAAAATGTCTTTCTGCCACAGCGAAGTCTCACTTTTCGCCGGTTGTGGTCCCTAGGGAGAGTGCTATAATCCCGACATATGCCAATAGCCAACGGCCGTTGGCATTCATGCTTTGACTCACAGGGAGTCAGGTACAGTTACGTGTTTCGGCAAGACCTAAGGACGCTGTGCGAGTAAGCCGTTTCGCAGGAAGCGTGGAGGAATGATGGAGTCACCTCAATTCGAAGATCGAATGTCCAGGATTCTCTTCTCTGAACAAGCCATTCAGGAGCGAGTTAGGGAGATGGCTGCCCAGATCACGAAAGACTACATGGAGAAAGGGTTGGCCAAAGATCTGCAAGGTCGACCTCTCTTGTTGGTGGGTGTCCTCCGGGGCGCTCTTATGTTTATGACGGACTTGGCACGTCGCTTTCCCATCCCTGTTGAATATGATCTCATCAGTGTTTCTTCGTATGGAAATGGTACGGCACCCGGTGCTGTGCGATTGGTAAAAGATCTGGAGAAACCGATCGAGGGCAGAGACGTCTTGCTTGTCGAGGACATCATTGACACCGGCTATACCATCGAGTACCTGCGCCGCAGCTTCACAGCTCGCAAACCGGCTTCGTTCCGTGTCTGCACGCTTGTGGATAAGATTGCGCGCAGAGAAGCGGAAACCACCATCGATTACTCAGGATTTGCTTTGGATCAGGATGAATTCATCGTAGGATACGGAATGGACTATGCAGAGCTGTATCGCAACTTGCCCTACATTGGCATTCTGAAGCCGGAGTTCATCGGATGAGTGGGTCAAACGATTTCCTAACCCTAGGCATCGAGACATCGTGCGATGAGACATCGGTTGCCGTACTCCGCGGCGAGCATGACGTCCTCATTAACTCCGTATACTCGCAAGTGGATCTTCATGCCAAGTACGGAGGCGTTGTCCCCGAGGTGGCTTCACGCAATCATGTGCTCAAGCTGCCGTATCTGGTTCAAGAGGCGATGCAATCACTGCACCTTGACTTGAAGGATCTGTCACTCATTGCCGCGACCTACGGACCGGGTCTCGTCGGCCCGCTGCTTGTGGGGTTGACGCATGGGAAAGGATTGGCCTACGGACTTGGCGTTCCCTT
>CAZKDW010000018.1:0-10090 GCA_964551625.1 uncultured Thermotogae bacterium
ATCACCGTCTATTCCAATGATCCAGACTCTCCTCTACTTAGTCTTCGCGTCACTGGCCAGGTCTTGAAGTCAGATCCCTATCACATATCGGCAAGCGACGCCTACTACCTGCTCTATGTACTCATTGATGTACGACCCGTTGAGGAATTCGAAGCCCATCACTTCTTTGGGGCAGTCAATATACCGGTTGACGGGCTCTCAGAAACACTCTCTGAGCTGCCACACGAGACGTTCATCATTCTTTATGACGCAGATGGAGCCACAGTTGAAGAAGCAGCTCTCACGCTGAGGAATGAAGGATTCGCTTTTGTTCACACACTTCTGGGCGGCATCAATGAGTGGGTCTATCAGTATGACATGGAGAATATCCTCAGCGGTAGCGAGATCTACACGCTTCCTCCACGAGCCGACATCGATACAACAGATCGTCTGAATACGGAGCTGCTGCCCAATGAACTCGATTACCTGTTCTATCTAAACATCGACGTTCGCTTGGCAGACGCCTATGCAGCCGGCCACATTATTGGTTCAATCAACATCCCGTTTGATGAGTTGGAGTCTTGGATCGATATCCTTCCCACAGACATCCTCCTGATCACCTATGACCAGGATGGATCACTCGGCGATGAAGCTGCCCTGTGGATGATTAACAATGATTTTAGCAATGCACAAAGCATCTTGGGCGGCTTGGATGAGTGGATTCGTCAATACGGGCAAAGCTATCTGTTGCCTGTCTCACAGTAGTCTCTTCGGATCGTGAAAGGAATCTCAGTGAATCGCAAAGCGCTAATCGTTCTCTTGTTGATGACCGTTGCCTGTTCTGTATCCGCGGCAGCAACCACTCTCGTCTTCTTCCACGAGATAGGATGCTCTAACTGTGCCAGTGCTGAAGCGTTCCTTGAGTCGATCCATCCTAAGTATCCCGACCTCGAGATCGTTCACTATGAAATCAGCGAGCGAGAATCACTGGAAACGCTTGCGGGACTTCTAGCCGCTTATGATGTGAAGCAGGACTCGGTCCCCATGATCTTCATTGGAGACGTCGCGTGGATTGGAGGAACGTTCTATGGCCTGTATGACGATCCTTATACGGTCGCAGGACGTGCTGCAGACATGACGCTTGAGACTGCCATCCAACTAGCTATTGAGTCGGATGCAGCCTCTCCGCTTGATCGTATCGAAGACACGGATACGTCAACGTTAGCTGAGGGACTGACCATTCCAGCCATCATCGTGGCTGCTGCCATTGATTCAGTCAATCCATGCACATTCGCCGTTCTCGTCCTACTCCTGGGAACATTGATCGTCGCACAGCGGAAGGGCAAGAAGGGGCTCGTCCTGAAGGCGGGGCTCGCATTCACGGGCGCCATCTATATTTCCTATTTCTTGTTGGGCATCGGCGTATTCACAGCCATTCAAGCAGCAGGCGTACAGAGGCCTTTCATCATTATCGTTTCGTCTTTGGCTATCTTAGTGGGCTTGTGGAACATGAAGGACTTCTTCGCTTATGGCAAGTGGTTCAGCATCGAAGTGCCAAAGCGTTGGCGACCTCTGGTGAAGAAACTCACCGCCTCTGTCGTCTCGATCCCCGGCGCGTTCTTTGTCGGTATCCTTGACTCGTTGTTCCTACTACCCTGCTCATCTGGCCCCTATATTGCCATCCTTGCCCTGCTCTCCAAGAATTCGTCCCAAGTCGAAGGGCTATGGTACCTAGCGCTCTACAATCTGATCTTCATCCTCCCGTTGTTGGCCATCACCTTCGCCGTCAATTTCGGATACACAACCACAGCGCGTGCTGAACGGTGGCGATCCGAGCGCCTAGGCAAATTGCACTTGATATCAGGAATCCTTATGTTCCTACTTGGCGCAGGCATGCTGGTCGCTGTGCTCATGGGGTGGTTGTAGAATGAAGGCATTAGGCATCGCAGCCGTCTTAGCCTGCATCGGGTTGTCCGTTGTTGGCCTTGCCCAGGACGCGACCCCCTTCATCGTCGTCTTCTATCAGGACGGCTGCAACAGTTGCGAACAGCTTGATCGATTCCTGAATCCACTACTCATCGAAGCGCCTAGCGCCACTCTTGCTAAGTATGAGATTGGCGCGCCTGAATCTGAGCAGATGTTACTTGCCCTCTGCAGAGCCTATGATGTCGAAAGACCTGTTTCCTACCCAATTATCTTCGTAGGAGACGATGTTTTTTCAGGAACGCTTACTCGCCTCGAGGAGCTCGCCATAAGTGATGCGCTTTCGCGTTGTCTTCGCTTGGGCTGCGAGTCGCCGATTGCCCGGCTTCCGATCTCACAACTGCGGACCGACCTGCCTCGGCTTGCCCTGTTTCTCAGTGTCTTCCTGGCGATTGCCTGGTTCCAGCTGCACTAGAGAACTCACTGTGGATCTCCATTCCGGGGCAATTGACCGTATACTAGGTTGAGGACTTGGATATTGGACGTGTGATATGGTGGAGTCAAAGCACTTCGAGCTTGCAGATCTCAGCAATGAGGCCTTGATTAACGCCCTGCGCAAAGCGACGGAGGGGAAGGCCGGGCTCCCTTCGCCATCCGAGCTTCGTGCAGAAATCGTGCATCGTAACATCGGCTTGGTGAAGTCAATTGCACTCAAGTTTCTCGCCTCTGGAGAACTACTCGATGATCTGATTCAAGCGGGCTACATCGGCTTGCTCAATGCAGTGAGCAACTACGATTTGGATCGCAGCAACCGATTCTCCACGTATGCCAGCTATCTCATTCAGGGGGAGATTCGTCACTACATACGGGATAAACACGCCACCATTCGTATCCCTCAGTGGGTTCAAACAATGAACCGGCGCATTAAGGAGGCAGAGGAGCATATTTTCCAGCAGCAGGGCCGCCCCCCTACATTGACAGAATTAGCAGCCATGGTCGATCTGCGCGATGACCAAGTGCGGATGTTGTTGCGGAGTCGAGAATCTATGACCTACATCTCGATTGACCAAGATCGGCGATCTGGAGACCCCAACCCCTCTCCACCCACAACCGAGCGCTTGCTGGGCAAGTCCGAAGGGCTTTCCTTCGACATTCGCATGCGGATCCTCGCGGCTATTGAGCAGCTTTCCGATATTCAGCAGAGCGTCATTCAAGGACTCTTCTACCAAGGGAAGAGTCAATCCGAAGTAGGAAAGGAACTGGGAATCTCACAGCGCCAGGTATCAAGAATGAAGGACACGATTCTTACGGAGATGCGCGAGGCCACGCAAGGTGACGACGCAAACTAAGAAACGTCTTCATTAGGAATAATCGCAGCATGAGGGAGATGTTATTCATGCAAGAAAAGACGACAGGCGACCTGCTCACGCTTATTGGAACAGCGATTGAGCGGCTTCGACAGAGTATTGAGTTGTTCGAAACAGCATCTCAAACAGAGGGTATCTCCTGTCTTTCAGCTGTTATTCGCGAGATTGACATCTATATGGGCCAAGCGCAGGATGACCCCTTATTACAGCTTGCCCACATCGACGCATCAACGCTTGCCACAGATTTAGCACACATCAAGACCGATCTAGTGGCAGTCATCAATCAAGTTGATGGGCCTGCGGATTCTTAGCCGATGAGTACTCTCTCCTGCGCCATCATCACAGGAAGCACAAGAGGCATTGGATTTTCCATCGCTGTAGAGCTTGCCAGACTTGGCTTCACGCCCATTCTCAACTACTGCAACGACACACAGAACGCCGTGCTGGCCCATGCGCGTTTGTTGCAGATCTGCGGGGATGCCCAAGTCGTGCAGGCCGATGTGTCAACTGAGAAAGGAGCTCAAGCACTGTTTGAGGCTGCGTCGAAACAGGGCGATGTCGACGTCTTGGTCAACAATGTCGGTCAATTCCACAACAAGCCATTTCTCGAAACATCGATTGATGAATGGCAATCTATTCTTGATAGCAGCCTGACAAGCGCCATGCTGTGCTGTCAGCAAGTACTACCAGCCATGCGCCTTCGCAAGACGGGCCACATCATCAATATCGCGTCCATGCACGCAGACATGATTCGAGCACGCCCACACACGCTACCCTATGCAATAGCCAAGTCCGGAATCGTCCATCTCACTCAAACGCTTGCCAAGACAGAGGGCGTCTATGGGATTCGCGTCAACGCTGTGGGCCCTGGATTTATTGATGGAGGTGAACACACGAAACCTGAGCATGCCTCACGTACCCCAGTCGGCAAACTAGGCCAACCTGAGGATGTCGCCAAGGCTGTAGGTTTCTTGGTTTCTGACGATGCGCAGTATGTGAATGGCGTTCTGCTTAACATAGACGGAGGCGCTCTGCTCTAACCGCAGAACGCCTCCGTCAAGTTTCAGCTTTTTTGCTACTACAACCGCCGTTTGTTTAGTTGTTAACCTCTGCTTGGTAGCCACCGTTAGCCTGTTCGACGGTAACTTGTGTCGTCTGTTGCTCGGATACCACAACATTGGACAAGGTAATTGCCGGATTCGTGTCAATGACAATTGTATAAGAGCCTACAGGCAACTGCGGTCCAGATTCGCCCAAACGCCCTTCAAAGACGACATTCCCTTCAAGGTCATAGACCGTGTAACTAAATGGAGCGGCCAAGCTCAGGGCTCGTCTTAGCTCTTCCCTGTTGTCTGCGTCGTAATACGCGCCACCGGTTGCAGTAGCAATCTCAAGAAGCTGATCACGTGCACTACTGCTATTGCTTAGGTCGAATCCAACGATATGGAAGCTCAGATCATATCCCAATTGGATGAGATCTCTTGCTGCTTGTACAGGATCTCCACCACATGTTTCCATCCCATCACTGATTAGCAAGATCAGCTGTGGGTCAGTGATGTTCGCTAGATCCGCTTGCGTCTGCTCAAGCGCATAGGCAATCGGTGTTGCTCCACCAGACGAGATGGCATGAATTTCAGTTTGCAGCAAATGTCGCTGCATCTCTGCTACTGGAGCAAGTAATTCGCTGTTTCCGCAACCGCCAAATCGGCGAATGCCAATGACAGCTGCGTCAGGAAGATTGTCTAACAAGTCAGCAATCACATTCTTGGCAACATCGATCTTCACTTCTCCATCAATGACTTCCGCCATGCTGGATGACGTATCGAGGATGATGAGATACGTGCTGGCTATGCTTGTAAATGAGAACGCCAGATCGCCAACGGGTAGGAGTTCAAGACTTCCAAATGCTTCCCCTGTGATCACAATCTCAGTTCGGCCCATGGCGCCTACGGCATCGATGCTCGGTCCTGGACAGTTCGAGTGATCCTCATCAGCGGGGACATCGCTCAATCGCACATAGCGGAACGTATCTGTCGCATTGACATAGGGGCCAATATCGATCGCTCCAGGATAGCCGACAATCTCGCCGACGAAAATGTAGGAGTATCCATCCGTGCTGATTTCGACACGTGCGGGGTTATGGTTCGTGTTATAGACGAAAAGATCGGGTCCTGCGACGTCAACAAGCGCGTTATCGACGAATTCCAAGACAAGATACCCTCGATTATCAATAACACTCAGTCGAAACCCTAGAGATACTGCGTTGGTATCACAGCCACTGCATCCTTCGCAGCCATCGCAATAAGCATCGGGAGGCCCGAGAGCTTCCTCGGGATCGTCATAGGCATCTCGCACACAACTTGCGACGAGATAATCAGCAACTCGATCTGCGAACGCCGCATCCCCCATTGGAAATGTCACACCGAAGTACGTTGCCGGCTCTGATCGGAGAACTGGATTCACCAGTACCAATAGACAAGCAATCAGAAGACTATGTCGAATGCATCTAAAGACCACCGTGGTCTTCATCCCGCCACCTCCGCCCCTTGAGTTTCCACCCTGTTGCACCAATAGTCTTCATCATAGAACGATTTGCTGCAGAAGGCAAATAAACTGACTTCTGATACGATTTGCCTTATTTTTGGGCGATCTGCCATGGTTGACGGTTTGAGCTCATTTGGCTAACATCAGCTCCAGTTGCCGAGGTGGCGGAATTGGCAGACGCGCACGGTTGAGGGCCGTGTGGACTTTAACGTCCGTGCGGGTTCAAGTCCCGCCCTCGGCACCAATTCGAAACGGAGAGCGCATCTATGCGAATCCTATTAGATGTTATGGGTGGAGATCATCATCCCAAGGAACTCATCAGGGGTGGAATCGAGATCGGGCGTCTTCGTTCCCTCGAAATCGTCTTTGCAGGCGATCCTCAGCTTATCAAGTCCGCACTGACTGAATTCGGTGAGGCCGACGGTCGGTCGTTCCATATTCTCCCATGTACTCAAGTCGTCCAGATGGATGACAGTCCCGTGAAAGCGGTTCGCGACAAGTCAGATTCCTCGCTCGTCAAGGGCTTACAGGAGCTGAAAGCGAAGACTGTGGATGCTTTTGTATCGCCAGGCAACACCGGCGCCGTTGTCGCTGGGTCCCTATTCACGCTCGGGCGTATCAAGGGAATCCCTCGACCAGGCATTCTTACCTCTCTCCCCACATTGGAGGGGCGTGATACCTTTCTCATCGATGTCGGCGCGACGTCCGATTGTCATGCCGAACATCTCATGCACTTCGCCCAAATGGGATTGACGTATGCCCAAGAAGTTGGCGGCATCAAGAGCCCCACTGTTGGGCTCTTGAATATTGGAGGAGAACAGGGGAAGGGGAATCGACTCATAACCAAGACCTATGAACTCCTTGAAGCCGCGGATCTCCGTTTTGTTGGCAATGTGGAAGCTCATCAGATTATCCAGAATCGACCAGCTGATGTCATCGTGGCTGACGGATTCGTCGGTAATGTTTGCCTCAAGTCAATCGAAGGCAGTGTTTCCGCTGTCACTGGGCTTCTCAAGAAGTCCATCCGAGAATCTGTAATCGCCAAGCTAGGAGCTCTTCTTATGAAGCAAGCCTTCGCGTCACTCCGCTCTGCTTTATCGTATCAGAAACGAGGAGGCGCCCCTCTACTGGGCGTAAATGGCGTTGTCGTCATTGCCCATGGCAGATCTGACGCTGAAACCATCGGCAGTGCCATTGACGTAGCTCGGCGCGAGGTCGAAGCCAAGCTAACAGAAAAGATCTCCCTGGCTGTCTCCCGAACGGTGCAGCATGGGAGCTAGGATTGCAGGCACAGGCAGCTATATCCCTGAGAAGGTCGTCACGAACGAAGATCTAGAAAAGATCGTCGATACGTCCAGCGAGTGGATCGTCAAACGAACAGGCATTCGAACGCGACACCTGCTTACCGAATCGGAGATCCCATCCGATATGGGCGTTGCCGCAGGCAGACAAGCTCTAGAAGCGGCTCACGTAACCCCTGAAGAGGTCGATCTGTTGATCGCCGCAACCAATTTCCCAGACATGATCTGTCCCGGATCAGCCCCCTTCATCGCAGATGAATTAGGCTTGGGCAACGCGCCGTTTTTTGACCTTAAGGCAGGCTGTTCTGGATTCGTCTACGGGCTTGGAGTTGCCAATGGATTGATCGAATCAGGCCTGTTTCCACGTATCTTGGTCATTGGCATCGAAGCCCTCTCCCGCGTCACGGACTGGACCGACAGACAAACGTGTGTTTTGTTTGGTGACGGAGCAGGTGCTGCCTTGCTCGAAACAGGGAACGATACCTCTGGCATCCTGGGAGCGGCCCTGTACGGTGACGCAGCCAAGTCGATGTTCCTCCACATGCCAGCGGGGGGGACGCGAACACCCGCATCTCCCGAGACACTCGAACAGGGCGGACACTTCCTGAAAATGGAAGGTTCCGGCGTATTCCGCAATGCAGCGCCTATGATGGAAGAGGCAACCCTAGCAGCGCTGGCCAACGCCAATCTCACGCTGGCCGATGTTGATTGGGTCATACCCCATCAAGCCAATCAACGCATTATTGACGCGCTAGTAAAGAAACTGGGCATCCCCGACGATCGAGTCATCGTCAATCTCGACCGCGTGGCCAACACATCGACTGCCTCCATCCCCATCGCGCTTGACGAATCTATTCGCTCCGGGAAGATTCACCCCGGCGATATCATCGTCATGACAGCATTTGGCGCAGGTGTGACCTACGGCGCAATCGTCGTCAGACTCTAGTCTAAGGAGGAGTCCATGTCTTCCAATCCCCATGTCGCCTTTCTCTTTCCTGGACAAGGGCGAATTCCTGAGAGTCTTCCCTCGAACCAAGATCAATTCTCGCACCTTCTGACTCTTACTCAGGAGGCAGGCCTGCTCTTGGAACATTGGATCGAGTCCGAACAGACCGACCGATTGACGCAAACAGATGCCGCTCAACCGGCCCTACTCCTCGACAGCATCAGCCGAGAGCAGCTTCTCCGTGATGCTGGGTGGACTCCAACCTGCGTTGCCGGCCACTCGCTGGGAGAATACGCAGCCCTCGTCAGTGCAGGCGTCCTCACCGACTTGAATGCGATGAAGTCTGTAATCGAACGCGGGCGACTGATGAATGGCATTGCTGGCACAATGGCAGCCATTCTCAAACTCGATCTGGATACTGTTGCCGCACTGTGCGCAGACACACAAGCTGTAGTTGCCAACCATAATGCCCCAACGCAGATCATCGTTTCTGGCCCTGATACGGCAGTTAACATCATCATGCAGCGCGCCGAAGCTAAGGGGGGCAAGAGTATTCCCCTCCAAGTATCCGGTCCGTTCCACTCACCACTGATGGAGCCAGCGCAGCAAGCACTGTCCCAGCTGCTAATGAGCCTCGAGTTCCTAAAGCCGACTCTCCCTGTGATCTCTGGCGTAAGCGGGCGCGTGGAAGCCGAAGCCTCAGCATTGAGAGAATTGCTTTGCCGCCAGATGACCTCATCTGTCCATTGGGTCGATGTTACGCAGGAACTTGAGGGGTTGGGCGTCGAGATCGCCATCGAGGTTGGATCCGGCGACGTACTGACCCGGCTGGGACGCAGATCTGATTCATCCATTCGGTTTCTAACCTTCAAGGAGGCTATCCATGAAGAACTCTGATCAGCATATCAGCGTCGTCACTGGCGCCATTCAAGGAATTGGCAGGGCAATCACACAGAAGCTGCTTGATGAGGGATCGACGGTTGTTGGCATTGACCTCAATCAGGAAGCAGGATCAGCCCTTGAACGTGAGCTAGAGAGGTTCCGATTCCTATCCGCCAATGTGGCTGACTTTGACCAAGTCCAGCAAGCCATTGACACGGTCATCGAGGAGTACGGACAGATTGACGATCTCGTCTGCAACGCAGGGATCACCAGAGATCAGCTCATCCTCCGCATGACAGAGAAGGAATGGAGCGACGTGTTGGCAGTGAACCTAACGGGAACTTACAACTGCATCCGGGCAGCCGCTCGCCAATTCGTCAAGCAGCGAGGCGGAGCCATCGTTGCAATTTCATCCGTCGTTGGGTTAACCGGAAACGCTGGCCAGGCAAACTATGCCGCGTCAAAAGCGGGAATCATCGCGTTATGCAGCAGTGTGGCTAAGGAGCTCGGAGCGCGCAATGTTCGAGTCAACGTCGTCGCCCCGGGGTTCATCGAGTCCGACATGACGGCCGTTCTCTCCGAAGACGTCCGCCGTGCCTATCTCAAGAACATCCCTCTCCGACGTGCAGGAACCGCTGATGAGGTGGCATCAACCGTTAGTTTCTTGCTTTCCGAAGGGGCATCCTATATAACTGGACAGGTATTTGGAGTAAACGGGGGATTACATCCCTAGAATAGCCAAAAAGAGGGAGGTTCATTCGATATGAGCGACGTAGCAGACAAGGTAAGGACGATCATCTGCGATCAGTTAATGGTGGATCAAGCGGAAATCACGGACGAATCTTCGTTTGTCGAGGATTTGGGTGCAGACTCTTTGGATACAGTCGAGCTCATCATGGAATTCGAAGACGAATTCGGAGTTGAGATTCCAGACGAGCAAGCCGAGAAGATTTCCACTGTTGGTGAAGCCGTTGCCTACCTTGATAAACTTATGGCAGACAAGCAATCTTAGAATTTATTCCAGGTTGAAGAATTGGGGACAACGAAGGCTCTGTTGTCCCTTTTTCGCTTTTCGATCACACACGATTCTAGAGAGAGGTGAGCGGGAATGACTGAGCGCGAAAAACGCGGACGCATCGGCGGCAAGA
>CAZKDW010000018.1:10190-13700 GCA_964551625.1 uncultured Thermotogae bacterium
ACACTGCAACAGTATCTCGATGATGTCTCGTCTGCATCTCCAACACCGGGAGGCGGGAGCGTTGCCGCAGTAGTAGCCTCTCTTGGCGCAGCTTTGGGATCCATGGTCACTGCCATCTCAAGGAAGAAGTCTGATGATGCCCGAATCGCTGAGTTGGCTACCGCATGCTCTGAGTTTGGAGAGACGTTCTTGCGACTGAGCGCGGAGGATGAGTCCGCGTTCAACGCGGTGATGAAGGCGCTCAAACTACCCAAAAACGATCCGGAACGCGCACGTCAGGTCGAAGCCACTGTCCAGGCAGCTGCCCAAGCGCCGTTGGCTGTCGCCCAATCGTGTGTTGCGCTGCTAATCGATCTTGAGACACTGGGGCAGTTGGCATCCCGACACTGTATCAGTGATGTGGGCGCTGCAGCGCATCTTGCACTCGCTGCTTTGCGATCAAGCCTTCTCAATGTGCACATCAACGTCACATTCATGACGGATCAGGATGCTGCAAAGGCGCTTCAGACCTCGGCCCGGGAATTGGCAGACGAAGCCACAGATCGATGCCAACGCATTGTCGATCACGTCATCACACGCATTCATGACTAAGCAAATCAAGCAGCCATCCTCTGATCTCATCAGTCGCTTGGATGTGGCAATCCGAGCGGCTCATGCCGCAGGAGAGATTCTTCGCGACGGCTTCCAAACCGGGATGATCGCCTTTGGCACGAAATCCAATCGCAACGACGTGGTCACTGAATTCGATCTGCGCGCAGATCGGGCCATCGCTGACATCATCACGGCAGCCTATCCTGGCGACGGCATGCTCAGCGAAGAAAGCGGGCAAACCGCAGGCGCTCAGCAAGGACAATGGGTCGTCGACCCCCTTGATGGCACCAACAACTTCTCTCAGAACATTCCCCATTTCGGGGTCTCCATTGCCTTCTGCGATGGCCATGTGCCACTCATCAGCTGCATCCACGATCCCATCTGCAACGAAACGTTCACAGCCATTCGCGATGCAGGTGCGAAGCGCAACCAAGCCTCTCTAAGCACATCGTCCCAACAGACACTCGGCGGCGCCTTCCTCTGCGCAGGGACATCGACCCAGCCAGCACTGCGAGAGACGTTACACCAACAAATGCCGCCATTCCTTCGCGCAGCGCGGGCCTTGCGAACAACAGGCTCAGCAGCTCTGGATCTGGCCTATGTCGCCGCAGGACGGTTCGATGCCATGTGGTATCCCGAACTCAGTTGGTGGGATGTCGCTGCTGGCATTCTGTTGATCGAAGAAGCCGGTGGGCGATGCACGGACTATTGTGGCAACACCCTGGCAGGCATGACATCCAGTACCGTTGCGTCAAACGGCATCCTCCACAATGCAATTCTGAAGCTCGTCAAGGATGGGTGCCATGGACAGCCCTAGCCAATCCAGATATACATCCATCATCGAAGAGTGGGATGCGTTCCAGAAAGCGTCGAACACACCCATGCCGTATGTCGTGCGATCCAACACACTGAAGACATCATCCGACGAACTTGCCCAGGGATTCGTTGATTCAGGCATCAACGCAGTACGATATGCGTGGAATAGTGACCTCTTCGAGCTGTCTGAGCCACCAGGCCGGCGCATTGAACATTGGCTCGGGCTCTATTACTCACAAGAAGCCGTTCAAACGTTGCCTGTCATAGCCCTTGATCCACAGCCAGGCGAAACTGTTCTCGATTTATGCGCAGCCCCTGGCGGTAAGACAACGTACATAGCTGCGAGGATGCAGAATCAGGGCACTCTCGTAGCCAATGAGCCAAGTGGCCGAAGGCAGATGTCTTTGCTTGCCAATATCAACAGACTGGGCGTCCTCAACACCATGGTCACTGCCTATCAGGGCGAGAATTTCCCCATGCAGACGAGTTTTGATCGCATCCTTGTCGATGCCCCCTGCTCTGCCGAGGGCACACTGAGGAAAGAACCATCACTGCGCCATGGCGCATCAAGTGGAACAATTGCTCGATTAGCACGCCTGCAAAAGCGACTCATCCTTCGCGCCTTCGATGTCCTGGCTCCTGGCGGTACCCTCGTGTATTCCACTTGCACGTTTGCTCCCGAAGAGAACGAAGCCGTCGTCGCTCATCTGCTGCAAGAGCGTACTGCTCAGATTCTTCCCTTTGATGCCCCCTTCAACGCTGCGTCCGGATTGACAGCGTGGCAAGGGGAGACGTTCCCACCCGAGATCGGGCACTGTGTCCGCGTCTATCCTCATCACCTCAATAGCGGAGGCGGTTTCCTTGCCCGTATCACCCGAGCTTAGACAAGAGATTGTCGCATTCTATGCACAGCAATTCGGCGTTCCCGAATCGTTTCTCCTCAACCTCAGCATGGAAGCCAACAAAGAAGAGATCTGGGGAGGCACAGGCGTCTCGCTCCCCGGCATTTACTCACCACGAGCCATCGGCCTGCGCATTGGCCGGAATTTCCCAAAGGGGTTCAAGCCGACCAGCGTGTTTCTCACAGCACTTGGTTCCTTGATCACGCGCTCAAGAATCAGCATCGACCTTGAGGAGCTTCGAAAGCTTCTGTTGGGACAACGGATTCCCTTTTCAGGAACGGAAGTCGGGTACGTCGCGCTCTCGTATCGTGGGGATATCCTCGGCTGTGGTCGCAGCTACGATGGCAAACTGCACGCTCTGATCCCAACAGGCAGACGCAAAGAGTTATTGGACATCCTTCGCACCCATAGCTAGGACAATACGGAATGGCGAAACTGTAATCCAGATCACAGATTCCTGACCCCTTGATCGGCTAGAATCAGCATGGAAGTTGGACCAATCGTCAAGGAGGTACAGGATGCGAAACCGAATTTTGTTGCTAGTGGTTTGTCTCACCACCATGGTGGCACTAACTGCTAGTGCTGTAGATAACGTGGTGTTCATTCTCGATGCGTCAAACAGCATGAATAAGGCGCTGGGAGAGGACACGCGATTGAATGTAGCCAAACAGGCTTTGATCGACCTGCTCGAGGTCGCGGGAAATCTTGACCAGGCAGGATTGTTTGTGTTTGGCCATCGCGTAGACAAGGATGACGAGGCCGCTAGCTGCCTCGATATCGAACCGCTGTTCCCTGCGCTGCCTGAAGATGCAGCCAACAGTCCCGATGTCGTTGATGCTATTCTCGGACTAGAGGCATTGGGTAAGACACCCATCGCCGACTCCCTGATCGCAGCGTCGAACGTGCTATTAGGATTGGAAGGCGAGAGCGCCATCGTATTGATCACGGATGGCGAAGAAACGTGCGGTGGAGATCCCACGATTGTTGCCCACATGCTGGCAACGCTCAATCCTCCCATCAAGCTACACATTGTCGGATTGGACGTCGGCTTTGACATCCAGGAACGACTCGCTGAAATCGCAGGAATCACAGGCGGGCAATACTTTGCTGTGGGTGCTGCTGACGAGCTCTTCGCTGCCCTTTACACGGCAGTCGCCGTTCAGCCTCAGGAAGTGCTGGCTGCGATCCCTAGCGATTACGA
>CAZKDW010000019.1:0-9775 GCA_964551625.1 uncultured Thermotogae bacterium
GTCATGGCCGCTCCCGCCTTGCGAGCTTCTTGAACTGCCATCAATCCCTTGCCTGAAGATACATGCACAATGTGGGTTCGGCAGCCTGTGGCTGCAGCCACTCGTCCCACCTGCGAAATCGCCGTCGCCTCACACAAATCCGGCCTCGCTCGAGCAAGCATGGACATATCTGCCAACTGCTCGGGACTCAGCGACTCCATGATCGACCGAATCAGATCCTCATCTTCACAATGAACAAGGGCTAGACAATCCAGATCAGCCAGATGCTCAAAGGCCTGGCGCATGACAGCCGGCTTTGTTCTACGTCCTGATGCCTCGTACGCCGTGTAGAACTTGAAGCTTGTGACTCCGCGGCGCTTGGCGTCAACAAACTGCCCCGAATCCTCGGGTGTCCAGCCGACAACTTCCGCGTGCAGCCCAACATCAATGACAGCAGGCTGGACTTCATCCAACCGACGCTCAATGTCTAGAGAGATAGAGGATTGGGGGGAGCCCACAGTAAAATCGATAATGCTCGTTACGCCACCGAAAGCTGCAGCAACCGTGCCTGTGTAAAAATCATCCGAGGATCGAGTGCCAGCCACCGGCAATTGCATGTGGGTGTGGGCGTCAATGACACCAGGGAAGACCAGCATGCCACGAGCATCAAGGACATGATGCCCAGACAGTGCCGTTCCGAGCGCGGAAATGGTCTCTCCGTCGATCCCGATGTCGAGCTTCTGTGCGGACAGCGGCGTCACTACTGTGCCGTTTCGAACAACCAAATCATGCATGTGTCGTCTCAATACTCCTTCAGAACGCAGCTTGAAAAGTTGCCAAGTTGTATGATAGCATTACAGGTATAACTCCACAATAAGATCGAGGTACCCACGAATGATTGACCTGACGAAACACGAGGACAAGCTACAAAACACCGTACAACGTGCCCGCGAACGTGGCATCATCATTCCTACATTCGAGCAAATGAAGGACCCGTCCCTTATTCCAGCATTTGTCAAAGAAGGGCTGAAGGACCACGGACTGTGGGATCTTCATCCCCTCAACCTTTACCGCATCACCTGGAAGAACGAACCCGTTCTTCAGGGCGGAGGCTTCGGCGGTGTCAATTATATCGAGTTCCCACCTGAACTCACGGGTGTCGATGCACGCATTATCGCCCTCGTTGGCAAGTGGTTTCCCACTGGATCGCACAAAGTTGGAGCCACTTTCGGTTGTCTCGCCCCCACGCTGGTAACCGGCCAATTCGACCCTACGTTCCACAAGGCCGTTTGGCCTTCGACTGGCAACTACTGCCGTGGCGGAGCGTACAACTCCGCATTGCTCGCCTGCGAATCGATCGCCATTCTCCCCGAGGAGATGTCTCGGGAGCGGTTCGAATGGCTGTCCAATGTAGCCGGTGAAGTTATCGCCACTCCCGGCTGTGAATCGAACGTGTGGGAGATCTTCCAGAAGTGCAAGGAACTCCAAGCCACTCGCGACAACATCATGATCTTCGACCAATTCGAAGAACCTGGGAACCACCTGTGGCATTACGACGTCACCGGTCATGCCATGGAAGAAGTGCTGAACATCGAACTCGGGAACGACAGCTACGCCGGTGTCGTACTGACATCGGGGTCAGGTGGAACGATGGGCTGTGGCGATTATCTCAAGGAACTGTACCCTGGTTCCAAACTGATCGCATCCGAGGCCCTTCAGTGCCCGACCATGCTAGACAACGGCTTCGGCGGCCATCGCATCGAAGGCATTGGCGACAAGCACATCCCGTGGATTCACAACGTCAAGAACACCGACTTCGCCGTAGCCATCGACGACGAAGATCCGATGCGACTCCTGCGCTTGCTCAACGACCCAATTGGGAAGAGGCATCTCCAATCACTCGGCATGTCCGAAGACTACGTCAACCAACTGGAAGTACTCGGAATTTCCAGCATCGCCAATCTGCTAGCGTCAATCAAGTTTGCCAAATATCATGAGCTTACCAGCTCTGACGTTGTGCTGACGGTGCTTACCGACTCGATGGAGATGTATCAGACTCGGCTTCAAGAGCAAAACGAACAATTTGGCCCCTACACCGAGACCCAGGCAGCGGTCGACCACAACCGTCACATGCTCGGCATCAAGACCGATTCCATGATCGAACTCGGCTATCGTGACCGTAAGCGAATCCACAATCTCAAGTACTACACGTGGATCGAACAGATGGGGCGCGACGTGGAAGAGCTCGATCGACAGTGGTATGACTACGACGAATACTGGGGAAGCATTCACAGCATGGTCCCCGCCATCGATAAACTCATCGTTGAGTTTAACGAAGCCGTTGGTCTAGAAGCCAAGGGCTAAGATGGAACCCGTCTTTGGATCTCCGCTTGCCCCGGTTGTCGAACTCATCCGGCAGCAAATGGAGAAACAAAGAAAGAAACAACCGATCTTGCTCGTCGGAGGTATTGGATCGGGCAAGACGGCGGCTGGCCTCCGACTTCTATCCCTGCTTCGCAGCTACGGGATAGCTGTCGGAGGCATTCTCGCTCCTCGCATCTTGAAGGGCGAAGAGACCGTGGGATACTCGGTCATCGACCTCTCCACCAACGCGACCCATCCGTTTGCTGGATTGGAGCCATCTGACGTTCAAATCGGCAAGTTCTACTTATCTCAAGCAGGGCTCGATCTGGCTGAACGAGTCATTCACAATGCCCTCAATGAGCGTCCCGTTGTCTTCATCGACGAAGTCGGGAGACTGGAACTAAGCGGCGGAGGCCACGCGCACGCCATTCGACAGTTGCTGCAGTCCTCTAGCGTGCCTGTCCTGCTAGTTCGAGATACGCTTGTCGAGCAAGCTGTTCGCGTATTCGACATCGCCAATCCCTTTATCTTTCATGCATCAGAAATGAGAGACAGCGAAGAAATGGTACCTGGGGGCGCTCAAACGTTCTGGCAAATTGTTGATTCCATCCCCTATCCCTTGCTCGTAACCATCTGCTCAGCGAATGGATTCCCGCAATCGCGCCCCATGCATCTGATTGATCACGATGGCCAGACCATCTGGTTTGCCACGTCACGAGCATCGAACAAGGTCAAGCAGATCGAGGCCGATTCGCATGTGACTGTGCTGTTTGTCGACTCCGCCCGCTACAACTACGCAGCCTTCCACGGCCGTGCAAGCATTGTCGATGACGCCGATCGCGAGAAGACGTTATGGCGAAATGATTGGGAAGACGATTGGCCAGAGGGCCCATCCGATCCCGACTACGTCCTCATCCGCGTCGATGGCACTCGTGGCCACTTCCTTCGTGGGCATACGGGCGAGTCGGGAGAGATTGAACTGCCTTGAGAATTCAGCCCGCCAACTCAGCCAAGCAGAGTTGGGCGAAGAAGTTTAAGAATCTCGCTTCTGCTGGTTGGATGAGCTAAGGAGCCAGCCTCTTCTCGCATTTCAAGCAAGATCCTCGGATTCACACTCGTTCGCCAGATCAAGCAGCCCTCGTGTATGATTGTCACAGAGTAATAATCGGAGGGATCCAATGGAGTGGTTGTATCTCGGAGCAGGTCTTGTCATAGGATCATTGATCACTTGGCTCATTCTACGCGTCCGCGTTCAAGAGCAAACATCGACGCTACGCGTTGCTACGGCCAAGCTCGAAGAAGAGTTGCGATCTGAGCGTGATAAGGCCGCATCTCTGGATGTTCTCCAGGAGCGAATGAAGGCGACGTTTGAGTCTCTCGCCCATCAAGCTCTCACTTCCAACTCCGAGCAGCTTCTATCGCGCTCTCGGGAGCAGCTAGCCGGTCTCCTGCAACAAGTCCGTGGCGATTGGGGCACGCACAAGGAACAGCTGAAGGGACTGGTCGATCCGCTTAGCAAGGCGCTGACAACCATGGATCAGCAAGTGCAAGCTATGGAGCAAAAGCGCGAGGGTGCCTATCAAACGCTGGGCGAACAACTTCGTCACTTGGGCGACGCGCAAACCCAGCTCAGACAATCAGCCATACGATTGGAGCAATCACTCAAATCATCGACTGCACGAGGTCGGTGGGGCGAACTGCAGTTGCGCCGCGTCGTCGAGCTTGCCGGCATGACGAAGCACGTCGACTTCCAGGAACAGGTGACAGGAGAACAGGGCCGCCCAGACATGATCGTGCGTCTGCCCAACGAAGGCATCCTGCCGATTGATGCTAAAGCCCCGGCAGCTGCTTATTTGGACGCTATGAATCTCGAAGGCGAAGCGCGCACACAGAAATTGAATGAACACGCCAAGGCCATGCGATCGCGTATCCAAGAATTGTCACGCAAGGCCTATATGGATCAGTTCGAGAAAGCACCAGAAATCGTCATCATGTTTGTGCCCTTTGAGTCCGCGCTTTCGTCCGCATTCGAAAGCGATCCCAGCTTGCTGGAGTATGGCATCGAACAGCGAATTCTCGTCGCATCCCCAGTGACCTTGCTCGCCTTGTTACGATCAGCCGCCTTCGGGTGGCAGCAATACCATATCGCCGAACACGCTCAATTGATCGCCGATCAAGGACGCGAGCTGTATACACGGTTTCTCAACGTCATCAAACCCATCGGCGACGCGGGAGACAAGCTCGGGAAAGCAGTTGACTCCTACAATAAAGCCATCCGATCGATGGAAACCCGCCTTATGCCATCATTGCGGAAGCTGAAAGAATCGACAGCAGTCTCAGAAGAGCCACCCATACTAGAACCCCTCGAACAGAGCCCGAGGTTGCCGATGGATGTAGGGGAGTAAGCGGTTATGTATCCTGTTGCGAGATGCAAGACGAACACAGACTTTCGCAAATGAAGGTTTCGCTGCGACAGTGCACGTCCAGACCTAGTAACCCGATCAGCCTATCGCGCAGAATCAACAGGGATACGAGTTGAGTTGATTCAGGATTTCCATCTGCGAGATCGAGGCAACGCTCGCGGAAAATCGGATTTCCGATTCCGGCGGAGAAATCTGGCCTCATCCCACATTGCATGAACCACCGCTCCGATACATCCAAGAACTGCGCTAAAAGCCGCTAACACAAGCGCAAACACGAGAGCGGTATCTGCAACACTGAGAACGAACGCAGGGAGGATCGCGGTCAGGGCACCTCCGAAGGTCAGCAATGAGATGCTGAGGTCGGGGCGACGTTTTACCGTAATCCCCACATAGAAGGCTCCGCTAGCAATGCAAAGCGGGAAGTAGATCAGCGCGTGGAGACTATCAGTCGGGCCAATGTCGAAGTAGAGGATAGGGAACGCACCCAAACTCAATCCAAGCGACACGGCTGTCGCAATTAGAAAACCCCTAGGATCAATCTTTGACGCCATCGGGCACCCTCCTCTTTTACCATGCGTTTCATTCTAGTTCGTTAGACTTCCCGCATACAAACAATGCATCCATCTGGCACAGGGGGTAGCAAAGCCAAATCCGCTTGGAGCTTCCGTTGTCCGGATCGTCCCTCCACTCTCGGGGAACGCCTGTGGTATCGGGCTTGTTGACCGCCTTAAGAGACAGAGTTTGGCGTTATCGTGTTCGCTTCCTCAATACGCCATTAACCTCATTGTCTGGATGAAGTCACGCCCCACGTATCGAGAAGGATGGCAATTGCTGCGAGTTCGAATCCTCTTGCGAGTACCAGACGAGTTATCCTCGAACTCGCCTGCTTACCCTGAAGACCGCGAATTTGACAGCGTTTTCGTACTAGGTGTAGGTGGGTAGGGGTGGTGAGAACATGACGACAGATCAATTGATCACAGGGATCTCTTCCCATAAGAAACAACGGTATGTTTTCGAGCAGTCACAGACTCAAAAGAATGCTTTGGCCTGGAAGGTGGCTGCCTGTAGGGCCCCACTCAAGCCCAACGGTGTGAATCTTGGATATTCATGTCCAAGACGGCGAAGGCTGGGCAGATGGGATCCACCTGGTGCCCAACCTTCCAGCTAAGAATAAGCATCCGCTGAGAACGGATCGAGAGACCATCTGCAGACGAGCCAACGAACTTCTCGACAGCCTGATCTTGAATCCGGAGCTCCTGGGCGACTAATGGCTCCAGACTGAGAGGCTCGAACTCCCCATCAGTTTCGCTGCAGAGCACCTGATGAATAGTCTAGGTGCGGTGCGACATCAGGAGTACCAGTCGCAAGTCTTCCTCTGGTAGTAACAAGACCGAATGACTCACCAGCGATCCCATTCTCGCTACGCCGTATAGGCCTGGCGTCGCATGCTAAGGACGCTAAGAAAGAGGGTGACGAAGGCGATAGCTCCTAGGACAGAAAGCTCGAAGGTCAAGGCTCCGAGGCCATGGCCGGTGAGCATGATCTTTCGTAGGGCGGCGTTGGCATACGTCAGTGGAATGGCGTAGCTCAGGGCACGCATGGTCCCTGGCATGGTCTCAAGCGGCCAGAAGACGCCACTGAGCATGATTGATGGAATGAGCATGAAGAGCACGAATTGCATGGCTTGCGCTTCGTTCTTCGCCAATGTTGAGATCAGAGTCGCAATGCCCTGCAAGCCGATAGCGAACAAGACAATAACGAGGATCACGGCGCCTGGATCTCCGATGAAGCGGATGTCGAATAGCCAAAGCGACACAAGGAACAGTTCGGCTGCTTGGAAGATAGCGATCAAGCTGAACGCCAATGTGTAGCCCAGCGTCACTTGCCAGGCACTGACTGGTGCAATCAGGATACGGGTAAGCGTTCCACCGGTCCTCTCTCGAACCACAGCCATCGCGGTCAGCATGACGGTGATGAGCGTCATCGCGAAGCCGATGATGCCCGGTGCAGTGAAGTCAAGCATGCGGATTTCACCTTCATACAACCGCCGCACATCAAGCAACGATTCGGCGGTGACCGATGATTGTTGCGTCTCCAGCACAGTTGCGAATGCTGCGTTGAATGCTGCGAGAACAGCTCCGGCAACGAGCGGATTGGAGTCGTCAATCACCAGCTGTGTCAGTGGCCCAGCAACGGGCTCGCTGGGCAGAATAGTGACGCTGCTTCCTTCGAATTCGACCTTGCGTTCTCCGCTTGAACGAACAGCCTCACTTACGACGGCATTGGAGAACGATTTGGGGAACACAAGAGCTGCCCAAACACCTTCGCCGACTAGTGCGAGTGCTTCTTCAGCGTCATCGAGAATGACGATGTCAAAGACAGTGGGATCGAGTGCGTCCACGAAGGCCGCTGCCAGATCGACGGTTAGGGTAATGCGCCCCACTTCCATGGTTCGAACTGACGCGAGGCCATTGTCCTCATTGACGATGGCTATCCGCAGATTGGAGTAGGAGCCTGAGAATGAGTTGCCATAGATCAAGACGAAAAAGAGCGGCAGGATGACGATGAGTGCTACTGTTCGGCCATCGCGAAGAATGCGACGCAGGACGTTGCGCGCCACAGCTAGACTGGTCATGATTTCACCTGCCCCTGTTCCTGAAGCACGATGAACGCGTCGTCGAGGTTGGTTGTGTTTGTTTGGGCGAGGATTTCATCTGGCGCGCCCTCAGTGAGCAATCGTCCCGCCATCAGGAATCCGACGACGTGGCAACGCTGTGCCTCTTCCACAAGGTGAGTGGTTACCAACAGGGTGACACCCTGTTCGGCAAGGGCATTGAAGTAGTCCCAGAACGAGCGACGAAGTTTGGGATCGACACCGGCTGTCGGTTCATCGAGAAATGCCAATCGCGGCTTGTGCAGCAAACTAATGGCAAGAGACACGCGTCGCCGCATGCCGCCTGAGAATGTCCCCACGCGATCACGCTTGCGGTCAGTTAGTTCAACAAGATCAAGTAGTTCGTTGGCTCGTTCGCGCACTTGTGCGCGCCGCAGACTGTATAACTGACCGAAGAATTCCAAATTCTGCATCACACTCAAGTCGTCATAGACAGCAAAGTCTTGTGGCATGTAGCCAAGTTGGGAACGAACACGTGTGCTTGGCATCTTCCACCCAAGCAGGTTCGCCTCACCTTCGTCGGGTCGGAGCAGGCCGCAGAGTGTGCGGATGAGCGTTGTCTTGCCTGCACCATTGGGCCCTGCTAGCCCATACAGCTGACCTTGAGACACAGACAGCGACAACCCGTCGAGTGCCGCACGTTTGCCAAACATCTTTCGGAGATCTTGGGCTCGAATGACTTGCTCAGCAGCCATCAGAAGAGATCCGTCTCCATATACACTGCCAGTGTCAGGGTGGCTTCTTCATCGCCTGTATGGTACTGGGCACTACCAACAAGGCTAAGACCAACGCTGCCGAAGATCTGCGTGGTCAAACTGCCAGAGGCAACGTGTGAAATTGCGATCGCTTCAGGGTTGCTCCATCCCCGATCGACGGCCAACCGATACTCAGCTCGCGCTGTCCAACCATCGGGCAGGCGGCGAGCATAGGAGATCTCGGCCTGAACATTCATCTGTTCGGGATAGGCTAGCCTGATCTTTGCCTCAGCACTGGAATCAAATTGAGACACTGGATCTGGCACAGATGCATAACGAACGAGCAGGATGCCTGTCGTCGCCAGGCTGAACTCGGGAACCAACATCGCCGAGACACCGATACGCGCCTGGATGTCACGACCACACAAACGGGTCTCATCCCCTGACACGACGATGTCCTCAATGGCGAGCAATCCGCGAACACCAACATCCTCTCCTGCGACCAAGTCCGTAGCTACCAGTCTGTCGACCAGCTGGACCACTTTCTCGTCGTTCGTTGCATCGATGACACCGAGAATCTGCGCCAGCTCTAGCAAAGCATCGTTGCTAACAGGGGCCAACAATTCGCCGAGATCAAGTAGCTCATTCTGAATCCAAATCGCCTGTGCCAGTGGCGTCACGTCACGGAATCGTCCTGTACCGATGCCGCCAGTCAGGTCGAGCTCAAGACCGGCTCGCGTGGACGCAGAAAATCCGATAGCGCCGACACCAAATAGATCGGCAGCACTAGCTTCTCCGCCTGCGAAGAAACTACGCAGGCTGCCTGATCCAAACAGACTGGCCGTCCACTCATCGTCATTTACCCAGATTTCCGTTCGCGCATCCAGAGCTTGTGCAAATGAAGCAGACGAGGTCATGCCTGTGTAGTCGCCGACGAGGCTGGCAGAGATGGATCGATTACGATCATCAGCATAGGGACCGTCAACCCAATTGAAAGAGCCAAGCAAGCTAAGATCAGCAATTCGACTTTCTGGCGGTTCATAGTCACACACAGAGAGTCCGGCTCCCCATGTGATAGCTGATAGTGAGATCACCAGAGACAGCGTGACAGCTAGGCGGCAGATCGTTTGATTCATGGTCCTCCAATAGCACGATGGCATCCAAGAAAACCTACAGCGTAACGTGAATTCGGTCAAGCACTCTGAGATACAGCAAGAGGAAGAGGCTCGTACTGTCCTAATGGACTTCGTCTTGCTGAAGCAGTGTTTCCAGGGTCTGATGCTCAATACCATAGGTTGCTTTGAGCATCTGTATCTGTGCCAGCGTGTCATCTCTCGGCGCATGCACGTTCCCACGAACGGCAAGAATCAGTTTGTTCTTACTGGTATGTTCCAGTGAAACGAATTCGAGAATCTGCGTTTTGTAGCCATGCGCCTCCAACAGCAACGCGCGAAGTGCGTCTGTCACCATATCAGCTTCCTGTCCCATATGAACGCCGTATTTCAGCAGGGGCTTCAGGATCTCAGGACTCTTGATCTGCCGTCGAATCTCCTTGTGACAACAGGGGGAACACATGATGATTCCAGCTCCCGAGCGAATGCCCAGATGAATCGCCAAGTCTGTCGCTGTGTCACAGGCAT
>CAZKDW010000019.1:9875-13597 GCA_964551625.1 uncultured Thermotogae bacterium
GCTCCCGAGCGAATGCCCAGATGAATCGCCAAGTCTGTCGCTGTGTCACAGGCATGTAGAGCAATCAATGCATCCATTGCCTCAGGCGGCGAACTGCGAACGTCTCCTTTGCGAAATTTGAGTCCGTCCATACTAAGCCGAACGGCCAAATCCGTACACAGATTCACCAGGTTCTCACGGAGTTCAACTCCTGTCGTTCGGGTCTTGATGCCAAGAACGGACTGAAGGTAGTCGTAGATGGCAAAGGTCAGATACCCCTTCCCAGATCCAAAGTCGACAACGTGAAGCTCCGTCTTGTTCGCTAGATCGGAGGAAGCAAAGGCGTGGTCGAAGATCTCGACAAATTTGTTGATCTGCTTCCACTTTCGGGCCATCGCAGGCACAATTCGATTCCCTGCCTTGGTGACGCCCAATGTTCGCAGAAAGGGGCGTGTTGGATCGACGTAGCGATGTTTCTGCTTATCGTGTTCAGCTACTAAGTTCGTCGATACACGCGATGGCTTGCTGATGCCCAGCTTGGCCTTGCCCTTCTTGCTGAACTCGATTTGGATGTCCTGCGAGGTCGCAAACAAATGGGCGCCCATGAATGCAGTTCCAAGCAACTCGCGAATCTTGTCCACGCCATGTTCAACAGGACCATTCTTGGTGATATCCCGTGTCTCGTAGCGATAGACAAACGATAGGTGCGGCTGGTCCTTCAGCATGACGCGCCGCACGATGATCCTTTTCAGATCAGCTTCTTCTCCACGGTGTTTGGTCAGCAATAACTCAATGAATGAACTGTCCCCAAGTGACGCAATCAGTGCATCGAAGAATGCTTCCGTCTTCTCCTGTTCCGGGCGCTTTGTCGTCTCCATATCAATCCTTAGGATACTGTGCTTGGTGCCAAATCAGTTAGTAGTAGAGGGCGGGGACCATCCATTACCTTCACGCTTGGTTCTCTCTATGGACGATGGCTAGGCGAATTACTCTACGCTTGACGGATAGAGAACGCGCAATACTTCCATCTCGTCTTGATTGTCTGCTGTCGGAACGAGAATGCTTCCATTCAGAATCCCGGCTTCCAAGTCATCGACAGCTCTCCAAATCCAGGCCGGTACTGTAGCACGATTCTGGGCCCAATTGGCCACGGTCGTGTAGAAGGCGTTGTCGTCCAACGCTCCAGCTTCGATGCCAAAATCGATAAACTCGACAAGATCATTCAGATCGCTGATCCCGACGCCGCCTTCTGCCAAGCCCAAGCTGATCACTCCGCCCTTGAAACTACCGCTGACGACAGATTCGATCGCTTGTTGCGTCGCGATATCAATCCGCTTGACTCCACTTGCTAAGCCATGGAATCCTCCGCCCAAATAATCCTGATTGGCGTCGACCCCGAAGAAATAGGGAGGACCAAAAGCCGTTTGCGCGAGCTCATGCACTTCTGAAATGGCCTCCAAGTCGCCAAGGCCTAGCGCGCCAGCCACGTTGTAGATAGAAGAGGCCCCTTGGGCAAGCATCGCGTCGGAAGCGACTTTACCGACGGCGACATCTTGGAAGGTTCCGGCATAGGTATAGAGCACGCCTACAGAAGCGATATTGCCCGTAGCTTCTGCATACCGCTTGAGCCCCCAGTCCATGCCGAAACGATAGCCTGCCTCAAAATGATAGAGAACGGGAATCTCGATACCAAGGACGATGCCAGAGTAGGCATAGCCATGATACGCCGCCGTCATACCGGCCAATGCGCCAATGAGCGCCGACATCTCATTCTCTCTGAATGTAATAGCCATCACATTATCCTTGCCGAAAACGAATCCTCCGACAGTCACAAATCGCTGCTCTGGAAACTCATCAGCCGCTTGCGAGATCGCATCTGCGAACAGCGATCCAAAACTGAGGATGACATCGTATTCGTCAGTCCGCGCAAGATTGCGAAGGCTCGGAAGGAAATCAGCCATTGACACGCTTTGGATGGTAGTGAGCTCAAGCTCGAGCTTCGAAGTAGCATCACTGGCACCCTTGTAGCCCATATCGTTAAATGAAAGGTCCCCGCGTCCGCCACCCAACACAATGGCAATCTTGCCAGTCAAGGCGAACCCAGCCAATCCAATAGTCATCGCAAGCACAACGGCCACAAACATACTTCCCGTCCTGCGCATAGAACGACTCCTTCATTCTCTTCTCGCATTCTCGCATAGGCCAGTGGACACAAACTACCGAGATTTCCGACTATATACCATGCCCTGTCGGATGTCCTCCATTCGGCGGAGAGCCCCATGTGTGTATTGCTAATGATCACGTCGTTGTCTGGACGCAAGAGATACCAATGGGAGGAGGTTCTGGGCCACGGTGTATGGAAGTTTGTTCTCAGTAAACAAGCAAAGCTATTTAGGGCATCTCCGTTTCGTCCATGAGACGTTCCAGTTTCCCTAATCTGTGGGTAGACTGCATTCTGCGAACTGTACCTGTCACTCCTCGGATGACGATGCTTTCAGTGACTGCTCCTCCACCGAAATACTCGACTCCCTTGAGAAGCTCGCCGTCTGTTACACCTGTGGCTGCAAAGAGCACGTGATCAGATGCAACGAGATCGTCAACAGTCAGCGACTCTCCTAGGCTAAAGTTGTCCCAATCGATCACGTTGTCGGGGAAGGTCACAAGCTGAGCCTGGAAGTCTCCGCCAAGCGCACGGACAGCGCAGGCTGACAGCAAGCCTTCAGGACTTCCGCCAATACCAAGCAGCAGGTCAATGCCTGTATGCTCCCAGCACGTCATCAGGGCTGCAGCTACATCGCACTCCTTGATCATGCGAATGCGCGCGCCGCAAGCTCGGACGTCATCAATCAGGGTTTCATTACGCGGTCGGTCCATGATAACCACGGTCAGGTCGGCGACTTCGCATGCTTCCGCCTGAGCCAGCGCCTCGAGGTTCTTGGCAACAGGCCAGGTGATGTCGACCAATCCTCGCGCTTTGGGGCCAACGGCCATCTTTTTCATGTACATGGCTCGGCCAGGGTCAAGCATCGTTCCACGAGGGGATGCCGCAATGACGGCGATGGAGTTCGATGTCCCTGCTGCCAGCGAACGCGTTCCATCGATCGGATCGACAGCAAAATCAAGCAGCGGCGGAACTCCCGTGCCGACAGACTCCCCACAGAAGAGCATGGGCGCATTGTCCTTCTCGCCTTCGCCAATGACGATCCGCCCATCCATTTGAACGGACTGAAGGGCACCGCGCATGGCATCAACAGCGACCTGATCAACAAGATGGCTGTCTCCGCGACCCATGTAGCGAGCTGCTGCAAGTGCAGCGGATTCAGTGACGCGGACGAGTTCAAGAGCTAGATTGCGGGAGTGCTGAGGAAGCATAGAATCCTCCAAAACGATCAAAGTGCGGCCATTGTACACAACTCCCTAGCACTTGGCAGATTCAGTTATCTGGCCAAGAGATGAGTTCAAGTGTCATGCCCGCATATCAAATCGAGACTCTGAGGCAAAGGAACCCGGAAGAAGTCAATCTCTTCCTGCCCGGCTTCGATCATTCATACAGAACCCAGGCTTGTCGTCCGTGCGGGTTATCGTAGAATTAGATCTAACGTCGGGTACGAGTCCCGACGCTACAGAACCAGCTTCGTAGCGTGTTTATGGATGTAGCGTCGCAACCTGTGTGCGACGTTCTCTCACGGAGGCACGGAGGGTGCTTCCAAAGCGATGAGCAGATCGGGTGTTGGTCTCTAAAT
>CAZKDW010000020.1:0-13519 GCA_964551625.1 uncultured Thermotogae bacterium
TGGTTGGGAGAGAAGGATTCGAACCCTCACTGACGGGACCAGAACCCGCTGTCCTACCATTAGACGATCTCCCAATGTGTGAAGGGAATGTTACGCAACACGCGTAAGGGCGTCAACATCCTGGCTGATCGATCACGCTTGATGCCTGGTTCCTCTGATCGCTACAATGCTTTCATGAACGACGATATCCGACTTCCCATTGCGTCTGGCATGTTTTACCCAGATCAACCCGATTCATTGCGCAACCTTCTGGGCACCTTCGTAGAGATGTCAGAGCCTCCAAAGAAGACAAGGCTCTCGTCTTCAATGGGGCTCGTTGTTCCTCATGCTGGCTACGCTTACTCGGGCCGCATTGCGGCAGACGGATTCGCGGCAGCCGCACATTACGGGCGTCCTGATGTGGTTGTGATTCTAGGAGCAAGCCATACGGGTGTCGGACCGTGGTTCGCGCTATCACCTCATTTGGCATGGCAAACGCCTTTGGGGCAATCGCCGGTCAATGTAGATGTGATAGCGGCACTCGCTAACGAGGGATTCATGCGCGACACGGCTTCTTTTGAGCGCGAGCACTCCATCGAGGTCCAACTCCCGTTCATTCAGTCCACTTGGGGGATGGAGATGCCGATTGTTCCCATCTGCGTCAGCTCTGCTCGCCTTACAGAGGTCCAGGATGCCGCAGAAGCGCTTTCAAAAGCACTCGGAGAGTCACATGCACTTATCATCGCAAGTTCGGACTTCACGCATTACGAGACAGACTCGCACGCTCGCTCGGCTGACGCTGAAGCGTTAGATCGCATTCTCACGCTGGATGTCCCTGAATTTCGCCAACTGTGCACTGAAAGACACCTTACGATTTGCGGAACTACGGCAATAGAAGTGCTGATGTCCATGGCTGCGAGCCACCAATGGGACAACACGCAGACCGTCAGCTATGCCACGTCTGGCGATGTAACAGGAGACCTGAGCTCTGTTGTAGGATATGCTTCTGTGTTGATGACAAAGGAGAATTATGGTTAAGAGCATGACCGGATTTGGAGTGGGTTCTGCAGACGGCGACAACTGGAGGGTCGAAGTCAGTATTCGATCGCTCAATCATCGCTTCCTATCGACGCGAATTCGCTCATTCAACGACCACCCACAGCTGCTATCTCGCATTGAGGAGTGCTTGAAGAAGAGCTTCTCCAGAGGAGAAATCAGCGTCTGGATAGGCGTCAACCACGTCGGCACAAGCGGCAACGACAATCCTCTCGATCACAGAGCAGCTCAGAGTGTGTATCGAGAGCTTCAGGCAATTCAGCAAGTGCTAGGTATCACCACATCTCCAACGCTTGAGGACTTAAGCCGTGCAGGCGGACTTCAGCCACTGCATGCTGAGGACGAAGAACTCTGGCTGATTATTAAACAGGCGCTCAATGCTGCGATTGAAGAGACAAATACAGGAAGAGCTCGCGAAGGCAAGGAATTGCAGACTGAGTTAGAAGGCATCACAGAACGCGTACGCCAATCCTTGGTGCAGGTCAAAGAGCGATTGCCAATTGTGCTGGAACAAATCAGAAGCCGCCTCAATGAGAAGATCGAGACCCTGCAACTCAAACTGGACTCTTCGAGAATGGAGTCAGAGGTTGCCCTCCTCACAGATCGGTTCGACGTACAGGAGGAGATGGTGCGATTGGAAACCCATCTTGATCGCGCAAGCCAGGTACTTGCTGCAGACAAGCCCATTGGCAAGGAGCTTGACTTCCTTAGTCAGGAAATGCTGCGTGAGGTCAATACGCTTGGATCCAAAGCTCGCGATACGTCCACAAGTTCGATTGTTGTGGATATGAAACTTGCTGTCGAGCAATTCAAGGAGCAGCTACAGAATGTCGAATAGCCTCGCTGACAGTCGGAAGGGAATTGGCAGTGGATTGGCCATCGTTGTTACCGGGCCATCGGGAGCGGGAAAGAACTCGGTCATTGACCGCGTCATGGCGATGCTTCCAGGGCTCATTTATTCCGTGTCCTATACCTCTCGGCCCCGTCGCCCCGCCGAAGTGCATGGAGAAGACTATGTCTTCGTCTCGCGAGAGCAGTTCGTGCAGAGGATTGAAGAAGGCGATTTTCTCGAGCATGTAACGTATCTGGATGACCACTATGGGACATCCCGCTCACAGATTGACGACTTCATCTCGCGAGGACTCGATGTCATCCTGAACATTGAAGTCAAGGGCGCTAAGGCGCTTCAGCAAAAGGATATGGGCACAACCAAGTTTGTCTATGCATTCTTGACACCATCTTCAACTGAAGAACTCGAATCTCGCCTTCGCAAGCGTAACACCGAAGATGGGGAGAAGATTCAACGCCGCCTTGAGGTTGCCAAAGGCGAGATGCAGGAACTACCTAGTTTCGACTTTCTGATTATCAATGACGATCTAGACACGGCTGTTCAAGAGCTGGCATCGATCATCATCAGCGAGAGAATGCGCGTGACTTGCTGACGAAGCCATCCAAGAAAGCAACCAATCGGAGAAAAGAAGAGACCGGCCTCAAGGTTCGAGGCCGGTCGTCTTTCTTAGAGATGGAACAGAACGATTAGACTTTGGCAACACCTTTCGATGTTACCTTTAGTTTCTTCTCAACCTGACGTTTGAGCTCCTTGCCAGGCCGGAAAAGCGGCACAACTTTGGCTTCAACTTCAATTGGGAGCTTGGTCTGTGGATTGATACGGCTGCTCGCTTTACGCGCACGAACCGCAAACTTCCCAAATCCAACCAACTTGACCTCGTCACCCTGAAGCAAGGTCTCTTGAATCAGATCGAGCACCGAATCGAGAAGCCCGCGAGCTTCTTTCTTCGTAACGCTGGTTTTATCTGCCAGCCGATCGATAAATTCGCCCTTGTTCATCCGTGTACCCTCCTTGCTATGCTTCGTCTGTTCTTAGGATTCGTCGTCATCCATCGTCGCTTGGGCTAACAGGTCTCGCATGCTGAGAGACTCGTGGCCTGTATCGTCGAGGAATCTACGATCCACACGCTCTTTCGCGCGTCCGCCGCGTTCTTTGCCGCCGCGTCCACCGCCACGACCCTTTCCGCCGCTACCGCTACTGCGGCCGGGAGATGCAGGTCGCTCACGTTCGCGCTCTTCGAAAGATATGGCCGGAATTTCCGGCGGTCCGAACAGATTGCGCATAGTTAGACGTACTTGCCGTTTCTCTTCGTTGATGCCAATGATCCGTGCTTGGATCTTGGCACCTACAGCAAGCACATCGGCTGGTGTTGCAATTCGCTCTTCGCTGATCTCAGAGACGTGAATCAAACCATCGACCTCGTCTGTGATCTTCATGAAGGCGCCGAAGTCCTTGATCTCGGTAATCACACCGTCAACGACTTCATCAATGGCGAACTTCTCGACGAATTGCTTCCACGGATTGTCTTTCAATTCACGGATGCTAAGAGAGATTCTACGTTCAGCAGGATCTGCACTTAAGATCTTGACATCAATGGCATCGCCTTCGGACAGCACGTCGCGAGGATGGTTAACGTGTCCCCAGTCAATCTCAGAGACATGGACCAAGCCTTCAATACCGTCTTCAAGCTTGATGAAGGCACCGAAATCGGTGAGCTTGGTGACAGAGCCAGCAACGACTTCGCCCCGAGGATACTTCGCTGCAACAGCTTCCCACGGATCGCTCTGTGTTCGACGTAGCGAGAGGCTGATGCGATGAGCAGACTCATCGACACTCAACACAACTACGGTAACAACATCGCCTTCGGAGACAACGTCTTTCGGGCTCTCAGGATGTCCCCAAGAGAGTTCAGACACATGGACCAAGCCTTCGACATCTTGCTCGAGTTCAACAAATGCACCGAAGTCGGTCACACTGACGATTGCACCCGTGACCTGAGTCCCTGCTGTGAATCGCTCGGAAATGCCTTCCCAAGGATTCGAGCGGAGCCGCTTGATCGATAGAGAGACCTTGCCCTTCTCGGTATCAAAATCGATGACCTTGACATTGACCTTCTCGCCAACTTTGTATTCGGACGGAGGCACTGGCAGGTCTTTCCAGGCAATCTCGGATCGGTGGACCAGCCCTTCAAAACCACCGATATCGACGAATAACCCGAAATCAACAACGCTGCGGATCGTTCCCTCAATCTCTTGATCCTTCTCAAGGGACTGGAACAAAATCGCGCGTTTCTCTTTTTCTTGTTCTTTGATGAAGACCTTGTGTGAGACGACCAAATTCTTGTCTCGACGCGATAGCTCGAGGATCTTGAATTGAATCCGCTGCCCGCGAAGCTCGTCAATCGAACTTGGAAGATCATCGCCAAGGTGGGAACCTGGGAGGAATGCACGGATGCCATCAAGGTTAACGTGATATCCAGCGCTCTTAACCTCGCCGGTGATCTCGCCCTCGATTACTTCTCCGTTGCGATATGCCTCTTCAAGGGTATCGATTCGCTTCTCGTACTCAGCCTGTTTCTCTGATGCGAATACGGTCCCTTTTTCCTCATCAATGTAGGTAACGAGAACCTTAATCTCTTCGCCTTCTTCAACCTTACCGTCTGTGCGGAAGGGAGAGAGTTCGGCTACAGGAAGGATTCCTTCCGATTTATAGCCGATATCGACGAGAATCTCGGTCTCATTTACCTGAACAACAGTGCCGGAGATAATATCTCCACGACTGTACATCTTTACGTCGCTTTCAGAGAAAGCGTCGGCCATCTTTATTCGCTGTTCCATACTCTACTTACACCATCCATAGCGCTTCCTCAGAGATTGTTCCCTGAGCCCGCAGTTTCTTGTTTGTAGCAATCCTTATCCTCCTCGATTCCTTACGCGTTATCAACTCTGAGCATCAGCCGTTCTCTCATCTGGCTCTGTTGCTCAGCTCGAGTCCATCCATCGGGTTCGTCGGTCTGCAGATCAGAAATCTGAAAAGATTCACCGATTCTTACAGTGAGTCGGGGAAATCGACCCGGATAGGTGGGGGGATAAGGCCCTGAAGCCATGATATTGACGGGGAGGATTCTCTTGCCTGACAACCGAGCGAAGCGAACGGCCCCTGCCTTTGCATCAACGCCCTCGGGCGTTGTGCCTTCTGGAAACAATCCGATAATTCGATGTTGTTTCATAGCTGCCAATACCTTCCGATAATCGTTTCGACTGAAATTCTCTCGATCGATGATCGTCGTAAACGTCCGAAGAATGGACTTCACCACGGGAATTCCACGCATGAGACCCTTGCGTGATATGTAGTGAACGCGAGTTCGCACTCCGATTGCCACAGTAACTATTGGGGCATCCCAATAACTGCGATGGCGGGCGATCGCGATGTACTCTTCGTTCCTGTCAATATTCTCCCTACCGACAATCTGCATGCGGAAGACTATCTTGAGCACGACAAAAAAGAACAACGCAATCAGTCCATACAGCCCGTTCATAATCCAGATCTTCAGCTGTTCAAGCAACGTTTTCTAACCGATCCCTCACTAAGTTTGATGCTACGGAAATGACCTCTTTAAGAGACTTTCGGTCCGTTTCAATTATAGTTGCGTCCTCTGCTGGTTTCAAGGGAGCAACAGCACGTTCGGAGTCGCGTTTATCCCGTACTGTCAGCTCTCGCTCGACGTTTTCCAGTTGCCCGGTTTGTCGTTGCTCAATTCTTCGAGCTGCCCGTTCTCGAACCGTCGCCTTGAGAAAGATCTTCACATCCGCGTGTGGCAAAACAACCGTGCCAATATCCCGACCTTCCATGACTACATCGTGTCTATCTGCCATCGATCGCTGCAACTCAACCAATCGATCGCGAACCTCTGGCAATGTCGCTACTTGGGAAGATTTCTGGTCCATCTCGGGGGTATGTAACTGTGCGGTTACATCCTGTCCGTTTAGTAAGAAACGGTCATCCTTGGTAACTTCGATATCAATAGCGGCAAGATCGATGCCCCTATCGAATGCTAGAGCAACTGCGCGGTACATCTTGCCGGTCTCAATGAAGCGAAGGTCAAATTGCTTTGCCAACGCTTGTCCCAAACTTGTCTTACCAGATGCTGCAGAACCGTCGATCGCAATCTTCATCCCCTATCCCCCTGTGCAAGCCCTGAGCTTCGAGTTTTGGCGATCCCGGAATCCCCTGAAACAACCAGCGAACCTGCCCTGGTTGGCTGACAATAATATACACGGCTACCAGGCTGCTGTCTCGTAAGCGTCTCGTAGGCTGACCTTGCCCGAGTCGGATCGGCAAATGCAGCGAAATACGCTGCCCCGCTTCCCGTCATCCCTGAGTAGTCTCCGCCGAGGTTATTTATGGCAGCACCTACGGCCTCAAGCTCTGGGTAAATCTTCTCTGCAGAAGCAGCTAGGTCATTTCTCCCTAACTCGAATGGGCTCTCTCCCGCATCTTCTGATCGCCAAGCTTGGTAGATCTCCTTTGTTGCGCAATGAACATCGGGAACGAGCAAAACGAAGGCTTCTGATCGAACGGAATGCTGCTCCTCAGGGCGCCCCACGCCAGCCAAACTGACGCATCCTCCTGTCAAGAATAGGGGGACATCGGCTCCAATCGACGCGGCAATATCTACCAATCGCGAATCCGGCACTCGTGGCGGAATAAGCCGATTGACAACAGTGAGTATGGCTGCAGCATCGGAAGATCCACCACCAAGTCCTGCGCCCATCGGGATGTGTTTCTCAATCCGAATATGAACACCTGCCTGAGTCTTCTTCTCTTGTAGCAATGCGCGCGCAGCTGTCTCAGCGATATTGATCCCTGCCAATCTTGGCTCGCAATTGACCGTGACAGTTGGCGCTAGAGAGACCTCAATTTGGTCCGCGAGATCAATGGTTTGCACAAGGGACTCAATCTCGTGAAAGCCATCAGCCCGCTTGCCAAGGATAGCCAAAAACAGGTTCAGTTTTGCATAGGCCAGCACTCGGACGGTCATGGAGAGTGAATGATTTCGCCATTGACCATGACCATCGACACAGGCGGCGACATAACGGCAGTTTCCAGTTCGCGATAATCCACGAGATCAAGAAGAATTAGATCAGCCAGTTTTCCCGTCTCCAGGCTCCCCAAGTCGTGCGACATCTCAATCGCCATCGCATTGTTCAATGTGCAGGCAACAATCGCTTCTGCCAGTGACAACCCCATCCGCTCCATAGCCAAGGCCAATACAGTCCACATGGATATCGGAGGAGTGTCCGCAAGTCCATTCCCAGATCCAACAGCAATGCGAACTCCCTGATCAAGTAGCTCTCGCATACCGAGATACTGCCCCATCTGCTTGTCAGGCAGTCCAAGAAGATACGAGGGAATGACGCGACTGTCAGACAGTTGCCTAACAACATTTGAGGGCAGATGAGAAGCACATCCGATCGATGCTGCTTCGAGCGAAAGCGCAAGGTCGCGGATATCTTCTGTTTGTATCGGCCCTTGAATATGCAGCTTAGGTCTCAACCCAGCTCCGCTTGCAGCTCTCAATACAGCACTTGCTTCTGTGACGGACGCATCCTGACTAGCCCATCCAAGGTCGCAGAATGTTGCCAGTCGTCGTCTGCGAATCTCGGGAATCACCTCGCCAATCAGTGATGACATGCTGCGATCACGATCTGCATCCGCTTCTGGCAAGGACGCTAGCAGGGTACCGACCACACGGGGATGTCTATGCTGGCTAAGATGCCCTAACGCCGAAAGGCCATCGAAGTCCGCGTCATGCGGACACTTCACTTCAATCGTCGTTACGCCCGCTCGCAGAGCCCGTTCGAAGATCCGCAGACTCCAACTTAGCACGTCCCTCTCAGCCAGCCTCGATTCCGGCAGTTCGTCCATCCAAGGTGGTAATTGAGGCATGACCCAGAACGGATCAATCAATCCAGGCATGACTAAGCCACCGCCCGCATCGATTGTTTGAGCCTCCCCAAGGGCGCGAGCAGGCAAGTCATCGATAAGTCGCCCGTTTTGGACAAACAGCGTCGCATCTGGGGTAATCTGGAACGCATACGCGCGTTCATCTGTGTCCGACGCACACTCGATTGGCGTAATCAATTGACCGATATTGTTAATGACTATGTCCATTTCTGTCCTTCGTTTCGAGTATAGTTTGGCCCGGTTGAGAACACAATTGCGAGCGGCGGAACCTTCTGTCGCTTTCAGATTCTCGTTCACTATGATTACAATAGACATCATGAGCAAAAGAAGGGATGACGGATGAAGACTGCAGAGTCTCAAACAGGCAAGGATGACAAGAAACGTAGGACGGGCTTCGTTGCCGTACTCGGACAAACGAACGTAGGCAAGTCGACGTTTCTGAACGCAGCTGTGGGAAAGAAGCTGCTGATCACATCCAACAAGCCTCAGACAACTCGAAACAGAATCCGCTGCGTGTTGACCACAGATGAGACCCAGATCGTATTCGTCGATACGCCTGGCTTACACAGACCTGGCGATTCACTCAGCCGCCGCATCCTTCGAGAAGCCAAGCGTGGTCTCAGAGGAATGGATGTCCTTGTCTATATGGTGGAGCCATGGGGAGAGATTCCCAAGCTCGACAAACTCGTCTTCGATGAATGGAAGGATCTCGAAGTCCCGATCATTCTTCTGGTGAACAAGATTGATCGCGCAAAGGGCAGCAAACTAGCCGAGACGCTCGTTGCTTATGAGAAGACGGATTTATTTGCCGAGCTTATTCCCGTCTCAGCTATGCGATACCAGGGAATCGACGATGTGATTGAGACCATCTCTAAGTATCTGTCGCCTGGCATGACCCTCTTCCCCTCTGATCAGAAGTCCGATCAAACAGAAGACTTCTTGATTGGCGAGCTCATTCGTGAGAAGGTGTTTCGGCTGACTCATCGCGAAGTGCCGTACTCAACAGCCGTTCGCCTCAAGTGGTTTAGTCAGAGAGATGATGGCATTGTAGAGATCAAAGCCGAAATCATCGTTGAACGCGATTCTCAGAAAGGGATTCTGATTGGAAAGGGCGGGCAGATGATCAAGAAGATCGGGTCACTTGCACGCACTGACATCGAGAATCTGTTAGGACAGCGCGTCTTCTTGGAGACCATCGTCAAGGTACATGCCAATTGGACAAATGATTCCGATCAGATTGAGCAGCTAACACAATCGACAAGGTAAGTGATGGCATCCAAGCGCGCACAGAACAAAGATCGAGCCAATGACTATCGCTATTAGGCCTCTCGAATCTATTGAGGACTTCAGGGCTGCTGTGCGCCTGCAGCAACAGATACTCGGCGAGAATACGCCCGCCATTTGGCAGCTTCCCCATCTTACTGCTATCCAGCAAAGCGGTGGCCTGCTGCTGGGAGCACGCATGCCAACTCATCTATCTGTTGATTCGCTGGATGCGATCCTTGTTGATCTGCTCTCCACAGTCGACAGATATCGTGCGCGCTGCTCCGTTGCCTGGGCTGTGTGTCCGCAACAAAGGAATCGGGGAATTGGAACAGAACTCCGCCTCATCGAGCGAAAGGCTCTCCAGCAAGAGGATGTCGATCTTGTGCACTGGGATGCAGATCCTCTGAACAGCACCGAACTCTATATAGCCCTGAACAAGTTGGGCGGGATTCTAACCGGGTACAGCTGCGACACACTGGGCAGCACCCGCGATGGTCGTGCGCCTGGCCTAGCCACGGATCGTGTGCGAGTGGAGTGGTGGATAGATTCACCTCGCGTTATCAGCATTCTCGATCGCGGCAATCCGCCTCCCCACCATGACATCGGACTTAATGATATGGTCGTCCTCACCAAGACGACGCTTCTGCCAACGGGCGTTCGCGGCATCATCGAACAGGAGCAAGCGGTAACAGCAAAGCATGTTCTGGCAGAGATCCCTGAGAACCTTGATCATCTCCAAGTGCGCGATCATGACGCCGCGATACAATGGAGACTGCAAAGCCGCCGATTCATGGGGCAGCTATTTGAGCTTGGATATCTGGGCGTGGGGCTTATCCATGAAGGAGGGAGAAGTTTCCTTCTATTCAAGAGAGGGACACGAGCAACTGAACTACGAGCAGCCAGCGAGCGGCAACAAAGGAGATTGTGATGCTGAGCAAAAAGGAAATGGCCAGACGAATCGACCATACGCTATTGGGGCCTACAGCCACAAAAGAAGGCGTAAAGAAACTCTGCGAAGAAGCCATCCAATATGGAGTGGCATCAGTCTGCGTGAACCCTTGCCATGCAGAGCTTGCCAAGAACTACTTGGGAGATTCGGATGTCCTTCTGTGCGTTGTCGTTGGATTCCCGCACGGCATGTCAGCGCCAGAAACCAAGGCCTATGAAGCACAACAAGCAATTGCTGCTGGTGCCGATGAAGTAGACATGGTTGTCAATGTAGCAGCCTTGAAAGAAGGCGATTTCGCTTTGGCAGAAGATGACATTCGTGGCGTCTGCGCTGCCGCAGAGAAGGCACCCCATCCCGTCGGAGTAAAAGTCATCCTTGAGATGGCTCTCTTGACAGAAGAAGAGAAAGTGGCCGGCGCCATCCTCACCAAGTCAGCTGGCGCACAATTCGTGAAGACGTCAACTGGATTCGCTTCTGGTGGCGCAACACTCGAAGACGTCGCTCTGCTCCGCAAAACCGTAGGAGATAAAATGGGCGTCAAGGCAGCTGGCGGCATTCGCGACGCAGCCACAGCACAAGCGATGATTGAAGCTGGCGCCTCCCGAATTGGAGCCAGTCGAACAGTAGAGATTTTGGACAGCATCGAGTAAAACATTCCCGCCTGAACAAGGTTGCATCCCGCGCTAGATTACGCAGAAATGCCGTTGAGGGGGTTCCATGCATTGTATCGTACGCTCTGCAGATCGAACGATCGTTGACAGTGATGTGCAGCGAATTGTAGCGCGAAGCCCACACGGTGAATTTGCCGTAATGGATGGACATGCTCCGATTCTTGCCGTGCTCGTCCCCAGTGTCGTGCGTGTGCAGATGGACGGACGCGAGCAAGCCATCGCCATCAAGGGCGGCACATTCCATGTGGAAGATAACAACGCCACACTTTTAGTAGAACGCCCCTACAAACCGGATGAAATTGATGTGAACTCACTCAGCGAAGAACTAGCTGCGCTTCGAGCCCACGAGCCAGTGACAGCGGCCATTTCAGAAGAAATTGCCTATCTTGAGTTGCTGTGCCACACAAAGGAGCCCCATGCCTAATCGAGTCGTCGTCACAGGTCTAGGCCCCATGACTCCAATCGGCGTCGGACGAGACGCCTTCTGGACTGCCCTCTCAGCAGGGAAGAGCGGTGTTCGCAATGTCGAAGATATCGTCGATCTCACTGGGATCGACGTCAAGATTGGCGCTCCGATCACAGCGTTCGATCCCGTGGATTACATTGACGCCAAGAAGGCTCGACGATTGGACCGATCCGCACAGTTTGCGCTCGCTGCAACAAAGCTCGCACTCCAGGACTCGGCCATTGACCTAGCTGCCTGCGACCTTGAGCGATTCGGCGTCGTCACAGGCACAGGAATCGGCGGAATGGAAACATTCGCAGACAACTACAGAACACTCATGGAGCGAGGCGCCCGTCGTGTTAGCCCGTTCTTCGTTCCACGCATGATGCCCAATGCCATCAGCGGCGAGATATCGATTGAGCATGGACTGAAGGGATCCAATTTCGGCGTTGTATCGGCATGCGCCAGCGGCTCGCACGCCATCGGGCTCGCTGCCAAGCTCATTCAATCGGGTGATCTCGACTGTGCCATTGCTGGTGGAGCCGAGGCTGTATTGCTTCCCATCACCTATGCCGGGTTTGCACGCATGGGCGCGATCTCCAGCAGAAATGACGATCCAGAAGGCGCATCTCGCCCCTTTGATAAGAATCGAGATGGCTTTGTCATGGGAGAAGGATCGGGCATGCTCGTTCTTGAATCCTACGAACATGCGATAGCACGAGGCGCAACCATCTACGCAGCCATTGACGGCTTCGGCATGTCAGCAGACGCCTCTCACATCACATCTCCAGTAGAGACCGGCACGGGGGCCGCTCACGCCATGACCATGGCCCTTCGATCTGCCGGACTCTCGCCAGATACCGTGGATTACATCAACGCGCACGGCACGTCCACACTGCCCAATGACCGCGTTGAGACCAATGCAATCAAACTGGCGTTGGGCGAACGGGCAAGGCAGATCAAGATCAGCTCAACCAAGTCTCAGGTTGGGCATCTTCTGGGCGCTGCAGGCGGCGTCGAAGCCATCGCCACAGTTCTCTCTATGAAACATGGCTTGATACCGGCAACGCTGAACCTGACAACTCCCGACCCCGATTGCGACCTCGACTACACGCTTGAAAATGCAGAACTGCCCATTCGCGTTGCTCTATCCAACTCATTCGGATTTGGCGGACAAAATGCGAGCCTACTGTTTCAAGCCATCGAAAAATAGACAAGCCTCAACATCACAGAACTGCCCCTCTCCCCGTAGCGGGAGGAGGCTGATGTCGGAATGTAGCGTCGCAACCTGTGTGCGACGTTGGGATGTCGGAGTGTAGCGTCGCAACCTGTGTGCGACGTTGAGATGTCGGAATGTAGCGTCGCAACCCGTGTGCGACGTTGTTTCGATCTCGTCACGCTCCAACCCTCATATCTGCTCACGCATTCAACGATCAGACTCTTATAGATAGTCCCTGATCTCAGCCTTGACGAGGGATGTGATGTCCGCAATGGTTGTTCGATTTCTGTACATGACGACATCCTTCTTTCGGAGAACCATGTCATAGTGATTGCGGCGCCCGACCTTCGATATCGCCTGCATCAGCTTGGTGGATGCGCGGCCTGTCACATACGCATCGAACTGCCTAAACTTCTCATTCAATGGCTTATAGCGACCAGCGAATTCAAACACATTGACGCTTTCGAGAACTTCGCGATTTACTGATCTGCACAGTGTGGATAAATGCGATCGCCCTCCTCCTCTCAGCATAGTATGGCGTTATCCCGACAACGCTAAATCACTAGGCATTCGACCTATGGTTCTGGCGCGGAAAGACCTTTGCAGATTTTCTTTGCCAGAAGGTTGGGAATTTCAATATGGCGAGGCACAGCTTCCACATGTCCGATACTAGGATTCTCCACAGCGAATGTGATGCCCCTTCGCGTCGGAGAATGCAACCATACCGTCTTAGATATACTTCAATAACGCCTGCCGCTTCATCCGATCTTCACGATATCGCGCACAGCGTCTTCGGGCACTCCTCGCAAACCTTCCTCACGGCGGTCTTCTAGGATTAGCTTGATGGCCGCAGAGAGGCTCTGCAAGCACTCATCCTTGCTGGTGCCTTGGCCGTTGGCTCCTGGGATTTCCGGGCAGTAGCCAATGTACCAGTCACCGTCTCGTTCAATGATAGCTGTGAATTCATTACTCATGGCGTGCCCTCCCAGAGAGAAGCGTAAGACAAGTCAGTCCTGCCGTCAATTGTACGCTGATAATTCCTGGAGATGCTAGATTTCGATTGCGGCATCGATTGCACCCTCAAAATGTCAGACTGCCCACTTGCGGTGCCCTATCC
>CAZKDW010000021.1:0-13243 GCA_964551625.1 uncultured Thermotogae bacterium
TCTACAGTTTGTGTCCCGTCCGATGCAACCGTGTGAAGATGAAGATCTGCGTAGGCTTTGGTCATACGGACGATTTTAGCCGATCGAGTCCTCGGCTGCCTGTACGACATGTTCTAACAGTACTGTCGTCGTCAGCGGTCCGACACCTCCTGGTACAGGGCTCAATGCACCCGCAACACCCTCGACAGACCCTGCATCAACGTCGCCGACAAGCTTTCCATCGACCCTATTCGTTCCGATGTCGATGACGATGGCTCCCGGTGCCACCATGTCGCCGGTCACAAATCCGGCTCTTCCGACAGCCACGAACAGGATGTCGGCACTGCGTGCAATCTCAGGTAGATTGCGCGTCTTCGAATGGCAGACAGTGACCGTTGCATCTTTCCCCAACAGCAGGAGCGCGAGCGGACGCCCCACCACGAGACTGCGTCCGATGATGACGGCATGCTTGCCCGCTACAGAGCCAGCCGTTTCAGCTAGTGCCAGAGCAGCTGCAGCTGTGGCCGGAGCAAAGGTCGGCTTCCCGCTCAGCAATCGTCCTAAGGATTCAAGTCCTGCCCCATCTACATCTTTCGCTGCTGGTAGTGCAGCACGAATGGCCTGCATGTCGATGGTCTCAGGCACGGGGGTCTCAACCATCATTCCTGAGACCGTCGAATCCGAGGCGTTCAACACAATGAGGTCGACCACTTCTTCCGTTGTCGGTGTCTCCAACGACTGGCTACTCACCTCAATACCCAGTTGAGTGGCCGTGCGAACCTTGGCACGAAAGTAGGCAAGGGCGGCTTCATCTTGAGTCGGGAGAATGACGGACAGCTTCGGAACACAGCCTTGAGTTCGCAGTTGTTCGACGCGCTCTGCTAGTCGCTGTTTGCGTTCTTTGGCCAATCCCTTGCCATCAAGAAGGCGTGCTCTCACGATGCTCCTTCCAGATCCGATCGAGGATACCATTGATGAATTTCCGAGCGGGCTCTGTGCCAAATTTCTTGGCCAGCTCGACGGCTTCATTCAGGGCGACTTCTGCAGGAACGTCGTCAACATAGAGCAGTTCATAGACGCCGAGCCGTAGGATATTGCGATCCAGCAACGCCAGGCGCTCGAACTTCCAGCCAATCGTCTTCTCACCCAGCATTTGATCGATTTCAGATTGCCGATCGCGAATGCCATAGAACACGGCTTCGATGTAGCCTCGTTGATCTTCTGGATCCGTTTCCTCGAACAATTCCTCCAATGCTTCGGGGAGGAATTCGCAACGATAGAGAGCCGACAATAAGAGTTCGCGCGCTTCTCGTCGCTGCATTACGAGCGCAACACGCGGTCGGTAAGCTTCTTCAATCGACGTTTGACGTTTTCGCGCGAATCGACCCAACTTCCAATGGCGAATCCTAACAGAATAAATCCTAATAGGATGAGAAACGACTTCCAACCCAAGAACACGAACAAGAGTCCGGCAATCAGGCCAAGACCAAGGCCAATCAGTTTTGCATTAAGAGTAAGTCTCATCGCCCTGCGTCTCCTTTGCTGCTGGTTCGTTTGCTCGAATACTCCGCACGAGGACGGAAACATCACTCACTTCTACACCCGTTCGCTCGGCGACGTGTCTCGCCAACTCTCGCTGGATGCGTTCTCCGACTTCAGTGACTTTCTGGTCTGGGGTAAGCGTCGTCTGAACGCCAATGCCGATACCGTCAACATAGTGGCGCAGCGAAATACGAAACCGTTCGAGTCCGATATCCTTCTGCAAGACATCGGCGATGAGTTCCTTGATCGCATTCGGAGCTAGCTCGATGCGTCCCCACTCACCTTCATGATAGAACAGGGCTCGATTCAACCGTTCATCTTTGAATGCTAGAAGCAGATAAATGGCAACCAGGATCAACGCGCCCCCTGCCAGAATCACAAGGATCGACCCAGTCATTGAGCCGAGGAAATCCCACACCGATGTCAGAGAAAACACTCCTGCGGCAGCAAGCACAAGGCTAATACCCAATCCTGCTGTGAGGATTACCGCCCCACCGAGGGCTAAGAATCTAAGTCGTCGCATTCCCCCTCACTTTCGCCAATAGGATCGTCCGCCTGCACGAGGCGTTGAACATCCACATTGACTGCACTAACGCGAAGACCCGTCATACGCTCGATCTCCGCCTTGATACGTGTTTGGACCTGCTTGGCTACCTTGTGGATCGGGTTTCCATAGAGCACGGTAATGCGCACGGTTACAGTCACCACATCGCCTTCGACGCTGGTATCCACGTACCGCTTCATCCCCTCGCCACGGCGGAATGAGCTATCGCCTTGGCCCAGGTTTGCAATTCCATCGATATCGGAAACAGCAATCCCCGCAATTGCTGTGACCACGTCCCTAGAGATTCCGACACTTCCCTTTTCCTCTCCTACCATGGTGCCCTCCTCCCTATTCTTCGTCGCCGTGTGTGTGCGGCGGAACAACTTTCTTCACGAAGACATCCACGTGGGATACTGTCACGCCAGCCAGCTGCTCGACATCACGCTGTACGTTCTGCTGAACGCCCTGCGCAACCTCATGAACTGGATATCCGTACTCCACGGAGATCCTCAGCTCGAGGCGGGCTTCTTCATTAGAGAGTTCTGTCTTGATATTAGGGGCAACATCTTCCCCACTGAAGATGCTCATGAGGCCGCCGCTTCCGCTTCCCGAAGAATGGGCAATGCCGTCCACTTTGTCCGCTGCAATACGGGCGATCGACGCGATGACATCTTCTGCGATCGAGATGCGCCCATCTTCATCGATGAGTTCTATCCTCTTGTCGGCCATGCCTCCTCCTTAAACCCGTTCCACATACGTTCCAGTTCGGGTGTCAATCTTCAATGTGTCGCCTTCCTTGATGAACAGCGGCACGTTGACTGTAGCACCTGTTTCAACAGTCGCCGGCTTCTCTACATTGGAGACCGTATCGCCCTTCACGCCAGGCTCGGTATGCGTCACCTTCAGCTCGGCAAAGTTGGGCACATCAACATTGACCAGGTCTTCCTTGTAGTAGCGGCCCACGACGTTCTCGCCTTCGATAAGATATGCGCCCTGAGGGCCAAGAATCTCCTTACTCAATGGGAATTGGTCAAAGTTTTCGGCATCCATGAATACGAGATTGTCGCCATCATGGAAGAGGTACTGCAGCTCGCGTGATTCGAGGAACGCCGACTCGGTATTCTCGGAGCCCTTGAATGTGGCTGACAAGACCTTCCCTGTCTTGAGATGCTTTAGCTTTGTCTTACCTACTGCGCCGGACCTTCCGCGCTTGGAGTGTTCGTACTCTACGACCTCATATAGTTCGCCGTCATAGAGCAGCGACATGCCGCGTCGGATCTCACTAACTGAGAGACTCATTGTCTTGCTCCCTTCTCTCTTTCCGTTGGATCACTTCTCATTCTGATTGGATACGGATCCAATCCGCTAGGTTTCCTGCTCATGATATCCCCAAATCGGACAATGAGGAAATTACCAGGGGCAGTCGGTCGCATCAATTCGGATTAAGGCCGGCGGACAATCCTGAGCCCGACCTTTGTTATCCCTTTGTTTACGATCCCCAGTTCTGCGGCAGCACCCTTGGATAAATCGATAATCCGTCCGTCGACAAAGGGGCCTCGATCATTGATGCGAACAATAATACTTCTACCTGTATCGAATTCGAAAACACGGACCACGGTTCCAAACGGCAATGTCTTGTGCGCGGCACTAATGCCATTCATGTCATAAACCTCGCCATTCGCCGTCAGATTTCCGTCGAATCCAGGGCCATACCACGATGCAATGCCTACTTCATAATACGGGCCGTAGAAACCGAGCCCGATGGCAACGCTGACCAGCAAGACCGATCCAAGAATATAGAGAAGCGTTTGGTTCATAGGTTTCAGTATAGGATCAGGAACACCGACTTACAACTGACGCCTCCTGCGTTTCCGCCGCAGTGCTGTCGAAATCCAATCGGCCGCAATGTGTTCGATATTGGGCGTATAGAGGCCAACAAACACCGGCAGGATGACGTCTGCAGACAGCATCAAGCGCGGGCTCGGATTTCCTGTGGACATGCGATAGATCCATGCAGGCACAAAGACAAGGATCGTCATATAGAGAATCCGTGAGAGGGGACCGAACAAGAGATGATGCGATATCTGCCTATGTCTGAAGATCCAGGCATAAGGAAACCACAGCCACCGGAGCAGCCCCCAGCGATGGAAAGCGTCACTCTTGGATAAGTCCAAGTCAGGGCTCATAAGGAACATGGAGAACACGTATGCCCCGAGGAAGAGCAGTGACTGCTGCCACTCAATTTGTGAATGGACGATGAGGAGTGTCACAAGCCCGAGCAACAGCACGAGGATGACAGCTTCGATTTTGAGGTGAGCTTTTCCGGATGGCATAGAAATCATCCCTACATTAGCCTGTTTCCATTCCTGCGACAATCCCCTTGACGCCCCTGAGGGCAAGCGTTACAATCCGTTAGCAAGCTACAAGCCTAAGTGCTAATTATCATAGCAAGAGGAGGATTACCATGAGGTTCGAGAAAATCAAACCATTGGGGAAGCGCATTCTCGTCGAGAAGATTGAGCTCGAGAACAAGCAGACGGCTGGAGGAATCGTTCTTCCTGACTCTGTCAAGAGTGAAAAGGTCGTACAGGGCAAAGTGCTCGCCATTGGAACGGATGAGAAATTTGAAGTGAAAGTTGGCGACGAAATCATCGTCGGCAGTTTCGCTGGCACAGAGATTGAGCAGGGCGAAACGAAACTAATTCTGGTCAAAGAATCAGACATTCTCGCTATCGTAGAGAAGTAAGGGGGACTGCAACATGGCAAAAGAAGTTATTTTCGGCGAAGAAGCACGCCGCAGGATGAAGGTCGGAATCGACAAGTTGGCCGATGCTGTACGAATTACGCTTGGGCCACGAGGTCGAAACGTCATCATCGACAAGAAGTTTGGCAGTCCGGACATCACCAATGACGGTGTGACGATTGCCCAGGAACAGGAATACAAAGACGTATTCGAAAACATGGGCGCCCAACTGGTGAAGGAAGTTGCCTCCAAGACGAATGATATCGCTGGAGACGGCACCACTACGGCAACGATTCTTGCCCATGCAATGATTGAAGAAGGGTTCAAGAATCTGGCTGCAGGTGCAAACCCGATGGAACTCAAGCGCGGTCTTGAGAAGGGTTCCGCTGCTGTCGTTGACGAACTCAAGAAGATGAGCCGTGCACTGAAGTCGAAAGAAGAGACTGCACAGGTCGCGACCATCTCTGCCAATGACGAAGCCATCGGTTCGATCATTGCTGATGCGATGGAAGCCGTTGGAGAAGACGGCGTTATCACAGTTGAAGACTCCGATACCATCGACACCTTCTACGAGGTCGTCGAAGGAATGCAGTTTGACCGTGAGTACATCTCTCCTTACTTCGTGACAGACCCCAAGAAGATGGAAGTCCTCCTCGAAAAGCCCCTCGTTCTGATCACTGATCAGGAACTTAAGGCTGCTCAGGATCTCGTTCCCCTTCTTGAGAAGGTCGTTCAGACGGGCAAGCCCCTTCTGATTATTGCCAAAGACCTCACCGGCGAAGCGCTCACAACATTGGTTCTTAACAAGTTGAAGGGCACATTCACCAGTTGTGCAGTCAAGGCTCCTGGATTTGGCGACCGCCGCAAGGCCATGCTGGAAGATATCGCCGTCCTCACTGGCGCTACCGTGATCGCTGAAGACGCTGGCATGCTGATCAAGGACACCACGCTCGACATGCTTGGAACTGCCGAAACGATCAAGGTGGATAGCAGCAATACCACCATTATTGGCGGCAAGGGCAAGCCCGAAGCCATCCACGGCCGTGTGGAGCAAATCGAGGCTCAGATCGAATCTACGGATTCTGACTACGACCGCGAGAAGCTCGAAGAACGCAAAGCCAAACTTGCTGGCGGCGTTGCCGTCATCAAGGTCGGAGCTCCTACGGAAACTGAGCTTTCTGAGAAGAAGCACCGCATGGAAGACGCGCTCGAAGCAACCAAGGCAGCTGTTGATGAAGGCATTCTCCCTGGTGGTGGCGTCGCGCTCCTCAATGCAGCCAAGGGCCTCGAAGGCCTGAAGCTAAGTGGCGATGAAGCCGTCGGCTTAGCCATCCTCCGACGATCCCTGGAAGCACCGCTTCGCCAATTGTCGCTGAACGCTGGATTCGAAGGCGCCATCGTCGTTGGCAAGGTCCGCGAAGAGAAGCCGGGCGTTGGATTTGACGTCGTCACGGAAGAGTATCGAAACATGTTCGATGCTGGGATCATCGACCCGACCAAGGTGACCCGTTCGGCACTTCAGAACGCCGTATCCATTGCCGGTATGTTGCTGACCACAGACGCGCTCGTCGGCGAGATTAAAGAAGACGAGCCCGCAGCCATGCCAGCTATGCCAGGGGGCATGGGCGGCGGCATGCCTTACTAGGCCATTACTGAGCCTGGGCCGTGAGATGACGGCCGGACTCGGACTTTGCCTTCCCCTCCTGCTTGGCTATCATCGAGCAGGAGGGGTTTTCTTTTGGCATGAGCAGACGATTAGGATTGGCACTTGGTGGAGGCGGAGCCCGCGGATTGGCCCATTTGGGGGTCTTGATCGCGCTGGAAGAAGCGGGCATTCCTGTTTCGATGATCGCTGGCACCAGCATGGGAGCTGCCATGGGGGCAGCCAAGTCAGTTGGCGCCGATCTCCAACTGATCGCCTCAGTCTTGGAGTCTCTTGACCTCAATGACATGCTCCAGGTATCTGATAGCACGGTTCGAGAAGTTCAGAAGATCGTCGGACGCAGCATGGTGGAATATGTGCGCGGATCGGCGTGGAAGGAAGAGAACTACGAACCTCACGACCTCGTTCGCCTCCGAGAACTCTTCCGCCTTCTTACAGCTGGCAAGAGCTTCTCCGATGTGAAAATCCCCTTTGCTGCAGTGGCAGCAAACTTGGAAACAGGGGAACGCGTAGTCATGCAAGAAGGCCTGCTCTATGAAGCCGTAGTCGCCAGCACGTCCGTCCCCGGCGTATTCTCCCCTGTTGCCAGCGATGGGCAGTTTCTGATCGACGGGGGCGTTGTCGACAAGCTGCCAGTAGATGTCACCATCGACCTGGGTGCAGAGGCCGTGGTCGCCGTTGACACCGGAGCTCCTTTAGATCGTGGCGTAACAACGTGCTTGGATGCTCTTCTCCAAACGCAGCGCGTGACATCGCATCAACTGACGAATCTGCAACTCCAGTACGCACGCGAGCGGCTTGATGGCCATCTCATCGTGATCAAACCTGAAGTCGGATGGATTCGCATGTTTGGCTTTGAACATACAAGGGACGCCATCCAGGCGGGGAAGGATGCTGCTCATGCCCATCTGGATGACATCCGTGCGCTCGTTGGGCCTAGCGCTAGCTAGCGACTACTCACTTGTGTTCTTGATTTCAAACACACCGCTCACAGCCTCGCCGACGTATCCTTCTGCATCCTCGGCTCGCAGGAGCAAGCGATAGTCTTCACCAGAGTCAGTGCCTGTTGTGTCCCAAGAGAACGACCCCATGTTGGCAAGATTTTCGATGAGCAGGACCCATTCTCCTTCATCCCCTTGGGAGATGAAGATGGATATCGCCAATGCTGAGTCCGTTCCATTGGGGCCTGTTGCCGTCCAAGTGATCCACTCAGTTCCCGATAAGATGCTGCCTTCTTCAGAGGGGAAAGAAATCTCAACAACCGGGGCCCACTGCGCCAGAATCTCGACAGAGTTCGGTTGCCCAGGTGTGCCATTCAGCGCAATCCCGTCCGCATCCAACCCATTGCAGACGGTACCGTTATTACTTGCCCAGTCCCCAGTACTTGTTCGTTCCATCGCACAGTAGGCAGGATCACCGTCACTCTTACTTCCAGCCGGCCACCCCGATTCCATCACGACAGCACTGTCTACGACTTCGCCCTTGGGGTTCTTCAACTCGATAAGGACCCCTGTATTTGCTAACGACCCTGTGTAAATGAGATCTGCGACAATGTCCGAGATGGAATCATCATTGGAGCGCTCAAGCACGAAGAACTCACCGGGTCCGAGGAGAGTTTTCCGAACCTCACGCGTGTTCTCTGCCACCTCGCCCAATGGAATCAAGGTGTCCCCGAAGACAAGTTGCCATCCCGCCAGATCAACTGCAACCTCTCCCAGATTCTGCAACTCAATCCACTCATCCGCTGAACTCGCTGCCGTTCCAGCCCAAGCAACTTCCGATATGATGAAGTCGTTGGCAAGAACTGCCACCCCGCTCAGCAAGAGAATCCCTATTAGCACCAGCGTGGTCTTACCTCTTCTATTCATCTCTGTTCCTCCTTCAGATGTTGTCGGCTCATTTCTTAGCCGCGCTTCCATCATAGGATGTTTGCAGCTTTTGTCAACACGATTTGTGTTCGCCGACTTCCCGTTTAGAATGTTTTCACAGGAACTGGAAAGGAGGCTTCATTGATCAAGACCTTCCACACGGGCGGGGACAGGAACCTCGGCTATCTGATCGTAGATGATGCAACGAAAAAGGCTGTCGTCATCGATCCGTCCTACGACCCGACGTCCATTGCCGATTTTGCTTCCGCAAATGGCTGCGTCGTCACCTATGTCTTCAACACGCACGATCACCCTGACCACACCAATGGCAATAACACTTTCGAAGCCATTACGGGCGTCCGCGCCCTGAAATTTGGGGATGTTAACCCCCTCTCCGGACAGACCGTCGCTGGTGGCGCCGTGTTCGCTCTCGGAGAGTCCTCCATCCGGATCATTCACACGCCCGGGCATACACCCGATTCCATTTGCTTCCTCATCGGAAACGCCCTATTTACTGGCGATATCCTGTTTGTCGGCAAGGTAGGGGGAACAGATCTGGATGCTGGCGCACGAGCCGAGTACGTCTCGCTACATGAGAAGCTGCTGACCTTGCCTGGCGAGACCCGTGTCTATCCGGGCCACGATGTAGGTGTCACTCCTGAGTCGACGATCCAGCATGAGCGGGAGACCAATCCCTTCCTTCTTCGATCTGATGTTGAATCGTTCATAGAACTTAAGGCCAATTGGGCAGAGTACAAAAAGGAGCATGGGATCGAGTGAGCACCTGGTATGAGAAGACGTTTGGGCGCGATTACCTTTCCCTGTATCCCCATCGGAATGATGACGAGGCAGCTCAAGACATCGCCCACCTCCTTAAGCTCATCGATCCTCCTCGGAACGCGCCTCTGTTGGATCTCTGTTGTGGGGCAGGCAGGCATCTGATCGCGCTGCGACGGGCAGGATTCACACAACTGACTGGGCTCGACTTATCAGAAGATCTTCTTGCCGAGGCTCGCCAGCGACTCGCTGCTGCTGATATGAGTGACGTTCGTTTGCTGAACGCTGATATGCGCGAGATTCCCGATTCGCAAACATACAGCACCATCATCTCCCTATTCACCTCATTTGGGTATTTCACAGATCAGCATGAGGATGAACGCGTATTGGCATCCGCTTATCGCGCACTCGTGTGCCACGGCAATTTTGTCTTAGACACGCTCAATCGCGAGCATGTGCTGGCCTCTCTCGTTCCAGCAGAAGAGAAGGATCTGGATGAGATGCATATCAGCATCCGCAGGACTATCACTCAAGACGGACTCCGAGTTGAAAAAGAAACTCGAGTCACGCAGCCAGGTTCGCCTGATACGACGTATCGCGAATCGGTGCGCATGTATCAGAGGCACGAAATCGAAGACATGCTGACCCGGATAGGGTTTGTCAACACTCGTTTCTTCGGAAATCTCCAAGGGAAACCCTTCTCGGACTCAAGTCCGCGCATGGTGTTCGCCACCTCCAAGGCGGCAGCATGAGCCAAACGATTGACCCGCACATTCTGTATTCGCAATCACCCTTCTTCCTTGACTACATCGAAGGTAAGCAAGCGACATCTCAGGCATTCGCTCATTCAATCGATTCGCTTGCCGAACTGGCTCAACGTCGAACATCCATTCCCAGCCAGCAAACCCGCTCGAATCTTTGTACTAAACTCCTGAACTACAACCGCAACCTAGACGCTTCGTCCAACACCATCGCCAATATTGAACGTTTGAGAGATTCCGAAACGCTGTGTGTCATCGGCGGACAGCAAGCTGAATTCCTTGGAGGCCCTCTATTCGTCCTCTACAAGATTGTCTCCATTATCCAAACGGCGACATGGCTGTCTGAGCGCCTCGCCAGACCCGTGATCCCTGTCTTCTGGCTGGCATCAGAAGATCATGACTTCGCAGAGATTAATCACACTCGCTGGATCGACAATTCCGGCGCTCTGCGGACGATTGCCTTTGACTGGGATGCCCAGGGCGCGGCAATTGAACAACTCCCCATCTCGGACAATGTCCACGCAGCATTCAATGAGGCACGAAAGAAGATACCCTTCTTCAATGAGGCCGATGCCGCGGTCTTCGACCCTACTGCTGATGACGATTTCTCTACCTGGCACGCCCGCACATGGAGCCGCTTGTTTGCCGCCCATGGTCTCGTCATTGTAGAACCACATGTCCTGCGTCCCCTGGCAAACACCTTCTTTACACGAGCACTCAATGAGCAACGCGAAGTCAGGGAATCCTTGACCCGTGGAGCGCAGCAATTGGAGGCCTCAGGATATCCAGTTCTCCTCGATCCTGAGCAATCTGGGGGTCTATTCACGCTCACCGAAAACGGACCCCGCTCTCGGATCAGCGATCTCAGTAACGCTACCTTCGACGCGGCAATCACCTACTCTGCTGATGCTGCCCTGCGCCCGCTCCTCGCTGACTCCCTATTTCCGACGATTGCCAATATTCTCGGACCGTCTGAACTCGCGTACCATGCTATGCTTCGCCCGCTGTATGAACGTTGGGAGATCCCGCAACCGCTCGCTGTTCCGCGACAAGGGGCCACGCTTCTCTCTAACAGAGACAGCCAGATCCTGTCAGGCTTTGACATTAATCTGTCCAAGGCGCTAGAGCCTGCATTCAAGCCTGCGGATGCGGCGAAGCGAATGGCCTCGAAGACCCTGCAATCGGCATTTCGCGATGCTCGATCGCGGACCAGAGAGACCCTGCTTCCGCTCCAAGATGTCCTGAGGCCTATCGATATCGGACTGGAAGCTCGCTGGGATCAAACCGTCGATCAAGTCGAACATCAACTGAATCGCCTAGAGGATCGGGCTGTTCGCGCTGATTTGGCACGCCGCGGACTCTCTGTCAAGAGTCTGCAGGCTCTGAAGCTACAGCTGCTGCCAATGGAGAAGCCGCAGGAACGAATTCTCTCTGGGTTCTCATGGATCGCGCAATATGGCGTACAGTGGATTCATGATATGATTGCATCTGGCGAGCCGTCCCGGTGCGACAATCCGACTCGGTTCAGACATCAACTCATCGTACTTGAGGACTCTCATGAATAAGGTAGACGTCATCGCATTCGGAACCCACCCAGATGATGCTGAAATCGGGTGCGGCGGCACGATCATCAAGCTGGCAGACGCCGGCCTCAAGGTAGTCATCGTCGATCTGGTACGAGGAGAAATGGGGACACGCGGAAGCGCTGAGATCCGTGCGCAGGAAGCCGCTGCTAGCTCGAAGATTCTCGGCCTGCACGCGCGTGACAATCTCTCGCTCGAAGACGGCAATGTCGGCACAAGCCCGGAGGCCAAACGCAGTGTCGTGGAAGCCATCCGCCGCTGGCAGCCCAAGGCCATCTTCCTGCCCTATTGGGAGGATCGACATCCCGATCACTCCAATGCGTCGCGGCTCATCTATGAGTCCGCTTTTCTCTCTGGACTAGTCCGTTTTGACACTGGCCAAGAGGTCTATCGTCCAACCCAGCTCTTCTACTATATGGGCTGGTACGAATTTGACCCCACGTTCGTCGTTGACATCACGGCCCAGGCGGAGCGAAAAATGGAAGCCATCTATGCCTTTGGTACGCAGTTTCGTGCTGATGCTGAGAGAGGGCCGCAGACGCGACTCACATCGCCAACAACCGACTGGCTCATTCGCAGTCGAATGGCTCATGCTGGATCTCGTATTCGCTGTAAATTCGGTGAGGGCTTCTTGATTCGAGGCCGCCTAGAAGTTGAAAACCCGTTGGATCTCATGTTTGAATCATTCTAGTCAGGGAGGCCTCATGAAGATCGGTATCTGCTGCTATCCTTCTCACGGCGGAAGCGGCGTTGTCGCCACTGAACTGGGCAAGCATCTGGCTCATCGCGGCCACGAAATCGCCTTCATTAGCTACTCCTCTCCGCTTCGACTCAGTGAGCTTCCTCCTCGCGTCAGCTTCCACGAGGTCGAGATCGAACAGTATCCGCTGCTGAAGCACTTTCCCTACACCCTAGCACTTGCCTCGAAATTGGCAGAAGTCGCAGAGACGAAAGAGCTTGATGTCCTGCATGCCCATTACGCAATTCCATTTGGGGCAGCAGCATTATTAGCCAAGCAAATCGTTCGTAGTCGAGATCTGAAGGTGGCCCTCACATTACACGGAACAGACATCACCTTGGTCGGCAACAATGCTTCATTCAAGCCAGTCACCAAGATGACGATCGAGGACGCGGATGCAGTGACTGTGGTCTCGCAGTTTCTCAAGGAAGAGACCATTCGTCAGTTCGACATCGAACGCGATCTCAATGTAATCTACAACTTCATCGATCCCGAACGCCACGAATTGGATCCCTGCCCCTGCATTCCTCAATGTAACGAGCAGTCAAAGAAGACGATTATGCACATTTCCAACTTCCGTCCAGTGAAGCGTATTCGCGATGTCATCGCCGTCTTCGCCAAGATCACTGAGGTCATCGACAGTCGGCTAATCCTTGTTGGCGATGGCCCCGATGCAATTGTGGCGCGTGAGATGGGACAGGAGCTGGGCATCCTCGATCGCATCAACTTCGTCGGCATTGTTGATCGCGTCGCTCCATTACTGGCACGCGCCGACCTATTTTTGTTGCCCAGTTCAACGGAGAGCTTTGGCCTAGTAGCCCTGGAGGCCATGGCTAGCGGCGTTCCCGTCATCGCATCAGATGTGGGCGGGATTCCTGAGGTCATCGAGCATGGTCGAACGGGTTTTCTAGCACCTGTCGGCGATGTGGATGCCATGGCCGGCCACGCGATCCAGCTCCTAGGCAATGAAAAGGAGCACTGCCAATTCGGCGAGAACGCCAAACAGCAGGCAAGACAGAGGTTCGATTACCGATTGATTGTGCC
>CAZKDW010000022.1:0-13225 GCA_964551625.1 uncultured Thermotogae bacterium
CAGTGATCCTTGCGTTGTCTGTAGGTAGAATTGCCTGCAACTACAGTCGAGCTTCGACAAAGCTGTAGGAGTTGTCTGCTGAAAAGGCCTAAGGGTGAGATAGCCAATGGAATACCAGACCGTCTTCGACGATATCCGAGAGAAATCCCGTACCGTTGCCGAACGTGCTCGTCACGTTCACATCGCAACTGAGCGAATACCAGAGTACATTGCCCCGCTGCTTGCTCAAACACTCGAAGTGCCTACGATGGATACGACCTCTCACTTTGTCGGCGAGGTCGAACCCACTATCGCCTTCTTCACGACATTGGCCGCTGTGAACTTCGGGTCTGGATATTTCCCACACTTGAAGAAGAAGCCGGGGATGTCTGGCTACTACACGATAGCCACGTCCTTAACAGAGCAGTTTCGATCTCATGGCCCGTTCACAGCAGATGAGCTGTCAAAGATCACAGCAAGAGATTGTGCATCACTGTTTGGCCAAGATCGGTCAGATCCAACCATCGATGAGCTCATGACTCTATTTGCCCAGGCATGGAACGATCTTGGCGACAACCTTTCAGAGAGCTATGAAGGCCGCTTCGAGAATTTGATTGAAGCAGCTGGGCACTGCGCAGGCCAGTTGGTTGAGCTAATGGCTAGACAACCGCTATTTCGAGATGTCAGCTCATATCACGGCATCGATGTCCCTTTCTACAAGAGATCACAACTATTGGCATCTGATCTCTCACTTGCAGTAGGAGGGCGCGGGCTGGGCAAGTTTGATGATCTCGATTGCCTAACCATCTTCGCAGACAACCTTGTGCCCCATGTCTTGAGATTGGAGAGCATCCTCGAATATGACTGCGCTTTGCTCAATGACATCGAGGCAGAGCGCCTGATTCCCGCAGGATCCGATGAGGAAATCGAGATCAGAGCCTGCTGCATTCACGCTGTCGAGCTGATGATCGAAGCTGCCGCGGCAACAGGCGTCAACTGGACAGCGCGTGATGTTGATCAGGTCTTATGGCATCAGGGACAGGCGCCTCGATACAAGAAACACAGCAAACGGCATCGAACGCGAACCGTCTTCTACTAAGATCCGTAGCTACAGACCACCGGTCCCAGCCACGGCTTCATCGCCAATATCCTTTATGGTCTGGGGACCAATGCCGCTAACCTTCTCCAGTTCGTCGACAGACTTGAATGGGCCATGCTCCCCACGATAGTCGATGATTCGTTGTGCAAGCGCAGGGCCAATTCCGGGCAGAACGATCAACTCATCAACAGATGCCTGATTGATATTGACAGGTTCCTGCTCCACAAACATCGGCAACAACACGCGCACTTGGTCCAAACGAATCACCACGGGCAATACAACGGAAGTCGGCTGCGGTAGATCAGTCCATAGAAGAAAGCCTGAAACCAGCACTGCAGCACCGATGAGCAACATCAACCCTCGCTCTTGAATGAACAAGCCTTTTCTCATCATCCGAGCAACTCGTTGATCCGTGCCATGCCCGCCTGCTCTCGCGCAAGACGCATCACTTCAGGCAGCAACTCATATCGTCGCCATCCGAACTTATCTGAGAATGCTTTCAGCCATTGGAGGCGCAATCGGTCTCGCAGCTCAACGTGCGTGCTCAGGAACTCATGGTTATTCTCAACAAACCGTTCGATGTCAGGGATATAGAGATCGATGGTTGCTGCCCGCTTGAGCAATTCCAATGCCTCATCTGGCTGGTCGGGCAGCAGCGTCATCGCTTGCTCGAATAGGGCACGGCGCGCCAATTCACCTTGAGCTCGCAGGCGCATCTCTCTGGATCGTTCGCGAAAGTAGGCCATCTGTTTTTTAGGAATTGGAAGAATCGAACAGGCACAGCCATCCTCTCGTTGCGGAAACGCTTCGCGCCGTCTGCGAATCATCCCGTGCCAAGAGAGACACTCCGCGCACGTCAGGTAGTTCACATTGGTGTAGTACTGATAGGCTTGTCGTCGAAACATGTCATCCTCCAACTCCTGATGACAGTGTAGTGAGGAGCTCACACACTCACAAAGGACAGTTGCAGCAACCCACCGCCAGACTACAATCTGTGCAGCTTCCTTCAAGGAGAATTATGATTCGGACTATCCTGACAACGTTTGCCTTGATCTTTCTTGCCGAACTGGGAGATAAGACCCAACTTGCGGTGCTGGCCATGGCCAGTCGCAATAACCCGTGGGCTGTAGCTATCGGAGCCGGTGGAGCCCTGTTGGCCTCAACCGCTCTGGCAGTGGTGCTCGGCTGTACGCTGCCGAAGCTCTTGCCCGCATCAAGTACGCGCATCTTGCATTACATCGCAGGCGGGCTCTTCCTCGTCGTCGGTGCTTGGACGATCTGGAAAGCCTAAGAGGAATTCAGGTTCGGCAGCCATCCCTCAAGCTGTTCCAGCAATTCGTGCTCTGTCATGTCCAAGTGAATCGGAGTCACGGATACAAAGCCAGCTGAGATCGCTCCGATGTCTGTGCTCTCTTCTTCCGTGGATCCCTTTGTCAGCGGGTCTCCGCTAATCCAGTAGAAATTGCGGCCTTGCGGATCCTTGCCAGTGACGAGGTAGTTGCTGTACGAATCGCCTCCCAACCGGGTAATGCGAGTCTCCAGTTTCCTGCCTGCCGGCGAGTAAGGCACATTGACGTTGAGAACAATGTTCTCGGGCAATTTCTGTTGATCCAGCAGAAGGGTGGCAAGTTGGGCAGCGACTTCGGCAGACGTCGTGTAGTCAGGTACTTCCGACCGGTCCGAACTCGTATCGAAGGAGACGGCAACAGCAGGAACGCCTGCACGAACGCCTTCCATGGCTGCAGCGACAGTTCCTGAATAGGATACGTCTCGCCCAACATTCAGGCCATCGTTAATACCCGAAACAATGAGATCGGGAAGTCGCTTCAGCAGCCCAAGAAGCGCAAGCGAGACACAGTCCGATGGTGTACCACTGGTCGCAAAGCCGCGACTACCATCTAGCAGGCGCACTTCATCCACACGCAGTGGCTTGTGAAAGGTCCTCGTCCGGCTAGCTGCAGACCAGTTCCTGTCCGGCGCATAGACTTCGACGCGAGCTACGCGCTCGAGTGCCTTCTTCAGTGCCAGCAAGCCACTTGCATTAACACCGTCGTCGTTCGTGATCAGAATCAATCGTTCTGCCATGCGTTATCCCTCCTGGGGCCTGCTCGTCATCCGTCCGTCACACGACGATAGAAAAGCAATTGATTGTCACCGTACCGCCTGACGTCCACTTGTTCGAGAACGCCGTATGTTTCAGCTGCCGACTCCTTGTGATGAATCTCAGCGACCACCACGAAGTCGTCTGCCAGCACTCTCCCGTCAGCCAGAGCAGTGAGAATCGCTGGTACATGCTCATGATAGTAGGGAGGTCCAATGAACACGATATCGAATTGCCTGGCGCGACGTCCCAACTCGGCAATCATGGCAACGGCATCGCCCTCTTGCACACGCCCCTCGGTCAAGAATCCTAGTGTCTCAAGATTGCGTCGCGCGATGCCACAAGAATCTGGGGACAAATCGACAAACATGCAGGAGGCAGCTCCGCGAGATAGGGCTTCCAGGCCCACGCTTCCCGTTCCACAACATAAGTCGAGAAAAACGGACTCAGGAACGAACTCGTGAAGGATGCTAAACAGGGCACTTCGCACGAAGTCGCGCATTGGGCGAATGCCCGCTTGTTCCCAGTCCACAAGCTTGCGCCCTTTTCGGCTTCCTCCAATGATGCGCACAATGCCCCCTTGCGGCTTTGAATCCGCGTCGCTATGATCGTTTGCGTTCGCAGCTTCACACAAGCATAAGAGAGGGGGACGCCATCATTCAACCATTCCGAGACGATTTGCGTGCGATTGGCTTCGATCTCGATTGGACCTTGAGCTATTACCCGGTCTCCCTTCAGCAGGTTTGGCAGGAGGCGGCCAGCCGATGTTCTTTTCCTGTGGCGCTTCTAGGGGATCTTGATTCATTGGCACGTCGCTACAATGAGCTTTGGCTAGACAACGAGCGCGCTGCTTCATCGAAAGAGGCACTTCGCCTTCACATTACAACGTCGCTTCTTGATGAATTAGGAACTGGCAATCCAGAGATTGCCTTGAAACTCGCTCAAGCCTTCGGAGATATTCGAAATGAAACTGGGATCGCCGCCTATCCAGGTGTCGCTGAACTCCTGGCCGATCTTACGAAGGAGTACAAGCTCGCCTTGTACACGAATGGGCCCTCGGACATCCAGTGGGAGAAGATTCACGCGCTGGGGTTTGATCAGCTGATGGACGTCATCCTCGTCGCGGGGGATATCGGCATCTACAAGCCGGATCTTCGTGGCTTCACTCTGCTGCTCGAACAACTGGATGAGGCAGCTAAGCATGTGCTGTTCGTCGGTGATAATTACGATGCCGACATCACCGGCGCCCACAACGCGGGCATGTATACTGCCTGGGTAACGGACACAGAAGGCACCGTCATCGATAGCGCCCAGCCAACGATCATCATTTCAGCAGCGGCCCAACTGCGCGAGGCCCTTCTATGAGACACAAACTCGGTCAGGCTTTCCTTGCGAGTCTTCTGGTTATTGGCGCGCTCGGGCTTGTGTCGTTCGGGCAGGACATTGAGCTCCCTCGGACTGTGCCCGCCTATAACCAGGCCTATACCCAGGGGAGCGATGCCTGGGGCGATTTCTCTCTAGGCACGGCCGGTTGTCCAGATTTGCTATGCACAACAGGATGTTTGGTGACAGCCTTTGCGTCTGTTCTCGCCTACTACGAGATCAGCGTCACTGTGTCCGCCGCCTATTCGCACACGGGCGAAAGCCGCACAGGCATGGACCCTGGCATCTTCAATGACTGGCTTCGCGAAACGGGTGGGTATGGCCAATGTTCTCAAGACCCTGTGGGAAATTGCTGTCTCATCTGGGGACAATTGCCCGCTGAGATAGAGATAGCCACGCACGTCAATCGCAGCGACGTTGGGCTGAATCCCGTAGCTTCCGTAGTCATCGATCATGCCTTGAGGCAAGGCCACTTGGTTGTAGCTGGCGTTCATTGGGGCGCTTTCTGCTATGGAGGAACAAGTCAAACCGAGGATTGCCATTGGGTGATTCTGACAGGGAAACAAGACGGTGCTTATACGATCGTCGATCCATTCAATCCTGATATAACAAGCCCTTATGGCGTTCGAACGACGCTCGAGGCAGGTGTGCGCGGGGCCTATATCATCGATCGATTCGTTGTCGTCACAGGTCCGGCACACGACTTTGTCGATGTGGTCGTCGGCCCAGATTCGAAGCAATCAACCTATCAAGTTGGAGAGCGCGTTCAGCTCACCCTGAGTACACCGAGGACGTCAGCTCCTCTGATCCCCTATGCCCGTGTAACAAAGCCATCGGGGCAGGTAGCCTATGTGACTCTTGAAGGGGCAAGCGCCTCTTCGCCGCAGTATGCGGCGTCTCGCCAGAGCTTGGTGACCATGCCGCGAACCTTGAGCGTCCCATGGATGTGGTTCAACAACGTTGCTACCCCATCGGATATCGGACGCTGGACATGGGAGATCTGGGTGGAACGAGCAGACAATCCTGGCACGAAAGTGGGGCGCCAGACGGTGGTCTATGATGTCAAACCAGCAACGCCCGCAGTATCTGTCGGAGCTGCGATTGTTGGCATCTTGTTGGTCGTTGCCATTGCCGCCGTCGCCTTCATCTCCACAATGGGGACAGGCTTAGAATAAGATAGCTGCTTCTAGATCACGGCGGGAAGGATCCTGCATAGAACCTTCTATAAGATCGACCAAACGATTGTGGCGACTCCCACGATGGCGCAGTAAACGGCAAACATCCAAAACCGACCTCGTGTAACAAGGGCCAATGCAGCACGAAGCGCCAGCCAGCCACTAGCAAATGCACACAATGAACCAAGAACGATCCCCATCCAATTGTGCGATCCTGGCATGCGCAGTGCTTCCATCAGATGGAGAAGGCCCGCTCCGAAAAGTGCGGGGATGGCAAGAAGGAACGAGAAACGTGCCGCCTGTGCTGGCGTCATGCCCATCATCGTTCCAACAGAGATGGTCGCTCCGCTCCGCGATATACCAGGAAAGACGGCGGCGGCCTGTGCCAATCCCACAACGAGCGCATCGGGAAGCTGGATCGATGGACGCCGCGCCCGTCGGCGCGCCAGGTGTCCAATCGCCAGAACGGCAGCTGTGACCAGCAACCCAATCCCCACTCCCATGAGTGATGAGAAAGCGGACTGAATCGTCTCACGCAGCAACAGACCCACTGCAACCACAGGCACAGTACCGATAATGAGGAATCCAACTTCCTTGCGTTGCTCAATGCTTCCCTTGCCACGCAGTGCGTGCAGCAAACTCACAATGTCCTTACGAAAGACAATGAGAATGGCAGCCAGGGTTCCCCAGTGCAGCATGGCTTCAAGCAAGACGCCTGGAGAGTTGAGACCCAGCAGGCGCTCGGCCAGCACAAGGTGTCCCGAGCTGGATACGGGCAAAAATTCTGTCAAGCCCTGTACCAGCCCGAGCAACATGTAGCGAATCATTCGCTGTCCTTGAGGCTGAATCCAATAGACAGGGCGCCCAAGTCGCAAGAGTCGGCGCAACGCCCACACTTGATGCAGTTGTGATTATCGTGCTGATAGTGGGGCTCAAGCCCCATCGGACAGGCTGGTGCACAGGCACCGCAGCTCTTGCACTTGGTCTTGTCAAGCTTCAGCTTGAGGAAGCTAACACGGTTGAAAAGTGAGAACAGCGCGCCCATCGGACAGAGATAGCGGCACCAGAATCGAGAGATCAGCAGCATCCCAATCAATGTAAATGCCAGCGTGCCCATGTGCACAAGGAACGGTTGGTTGACACTCGACACACCCATGATGAGATACGGAATCGACGCCTCAATCGAAGCCACTGGGCATAGCTTGCAAAACATCGTGTCCGTAAAGGCCCATGCGGCAATGATCGTCCCAACGAGCACAACATACTTGGAATAGGAGATGACATTGATCGTCTTCACCTTTCTGAAAGAGAGAAGATCATTCAAGGTCCCGAAGGGACAGAACCACCCGCAGAATCCCCGGCCCGCAGCCAGGCCATAGGCAACAATCATTCCAATCCAGTAGTAGGGCACGGTCCCAAAGATGGCAAGGTTTTGGGCCAGGCCTATCGGGCAAATTGTCACCGCCCAAGGGCAGGCATAACAGTGAAGCCCGGGGAAGATAATGTGAGTCATCCCGATACCGGTCGCACCAAAGAATCCTAGAACCAGTCCGAATACTTGGCTAAGCCGCCGCGCCTTGGCAATTTTCATGACGATTCCTCCAACAAGGCAAGTAACCGTTCCTCAAGATCCTCAATGCCCAACAGCAGCTCTCCCGTATCAACGCGCAGAATGGCGGGCACGATCGTTCGACCCGATTGGACAATTCCGTAGTGGTCGGCGGCGTCCTTGTCCACATCCACATCAATGATCTGAATCGTGATCGAGGGATTGACCTCTGCTGCCTGATACGCCATCGCCTTGGCATAGGGACAGGCATGACACCACGTGGCTGTAAACAGCAGGAGCTCAATTTCTCCGTCAATGGCAGCGATCCTTTGCTGCGCATCGTCTGAAAGCTCGGGCTCCTCGTGAGGAGTTACCTCGATGCCGACACACGACGTACATAAGACAGCGCCAATGCTTTGAGCCTGCTGATCTTGCTTTGACGCAATCCCGACGCCCATTCCCACCGCCAATACGGCGATCAGAAGCAACGTCACCCACCATCTGCGACCCCAAACTTGACCCGCAATCAAGGCTGCGACAAGCCCCAGGCCCACAAGGATAGGCAAGACGAGATTTGGGCGAGACGGTTCAATCGCCACTGGGACTTCAACGGGAGGCTCGACGAGCTGCCCATCAACGGGAGCCGCGATAGCGGGCACTACAGTAAGAGACAACGCGATCTCTTCCATGATTTGAAAACAAAGATCGTCGACACAATAGGTGTAGGACAGGCCAAAAACAGCGGCAGTTTCTCCTTCCACTGCATCCATCCCAGGAGAAACAATCACGGTCATCCGTGTGTCTGAGAACGGGCTTAGAACCTCAATCGGTTCGACTGGAGACAGGCCAACCGGTCCACTCAACAGCATGATTTCGATGTCATCTGCTTCATACACCGAGGTGTTCTCCACACGAAGCGAAGCCATCGCCGATCCTTCTAGGGGGACGGCCACGGCATCCTTATCAAAGGAGAACTCCAGAATGGGATTCTGTGCAGAGGCCCCGATCGCGACTGCAGCCAGCCATAGAGCAAGCAAGGCAATCAGCCAGCGCCACTTTGATTTGCGTGATTCCGCTTGTTTCATGGTGCGTTTACTCCTCCCGATCAATTAGATCTTGAATCGCCGCAACCAGATTCTCCCCTCGGAGTCCTCGTGCGACGATCAATCCTTCACGATCGATCACATAAATCATCGGAATCCCCTCAATCCGATAGAGATCGCCAATCGGCCCTCGATCCGAGTCATAGATCTGGTCATACCCAATCTCATGACCTTCGACAACGGCCGTGAACGTATTCTCTGAGCGATCCAGATTGATACCGATCACGCGCACGCCCTCGCTTGAGAACTCATCATCGATGCTCTTCAACGTCAGCAACTCATAGATACAGGGACTGCACCAGCTAGCCCAGAAGTCGAGCACGATAATTTCTCCGCGCAGGGATTCTAATGAGATTGGCTCTCCTGTCGCATCGACGCCCTCGAACGGGGGTGCAGCAAATCCATCCAGTAGAGGATACCGCGGAGGAACGTCTGCATCTGACTCGACGATCTCAATCCGAGATCCGTCTTCAGACACAGCAACAACTTCATACACGTTGCCTGCAATATTGAATGGCTCATCAAGGGAGAATAGCTCGTGCGAGTCCGATGTCATCAGTAATTCACCATCGCCATCCACATCGATGACAAACATGCCCTGATCTAGATCGTCATAGCGCGCATCCGTGTCCTCATCGAACAAAGCCAACCGATAGACTTGGTCTCCCAACTGTATCTCGCCTGCGCGATAGGAGTCACGGCAATACGTGATCACTGTGGGCGTGGATTCAGTCCACATGAGAAAGGCCTGGTAGGAAGCCGATTCCTCATCTGAGTACTGAATGACAAACGAGACACTGGCCAACGATGTCCCATCACTGAGTACGCGATCCCACTCAACGCGCTGAAAGTCTCCTGACCGATCGCCATCGACATACAAGTCAAACGAGTCGTCGTAGCGATCAATCATCACTGGATACCGAGCGTCAGCCAACCGCAGCATGCCATAGAGAGTCTCGGTGTGTTCCTTCGGCCAATCGATGCCTTCAATCGGTTTCGTCTCAAGTTTCATTCCCTGCGGAAAGCACCCAGGCGTCAAGTCTGCGACGTTGGCGAAGTACCCTAAGGTAGCATCTGCACTCAGGCCAGAAAGTGAGAATAAGGCAAGCAAGAGGGCAAGACTTATCCCCGCTCGACCCTTCACGAGAGCACACCCTGTGCAGCATCGCGCAAGCGTTGCACAACCAGATCGCGGCCAATCATGGCGAGGCTATCGAACAAACCAGGTCCGGCTTTACGGCCTGAAACAGCCAATCGGCTGGCCAAGGCAATATCCTTGAGCTTGGCATCCTTGGATTCCAGCGCAGCACGGATATCGCGTTCGATACTGGCTGGATCGAACGGATCAGTCAGCGTCAGCACATCTGCGACAGCCAGCATCAGCGGCGCCTGTGTAGCATTCACAACAATTTCATCAACACACACCAGGGGAACGGGGAACAACAGCTCCATTGCAGCTGCCAGATCTCGCAACGTCTTGCAGCGGTCGCGCAGCAAATGTGCGCCCGTCTGCAGGTGTTCACGATCAGCCGAAGCCCACATCTGTTCCGTCACTTGCCCCAATTCGAGCACCAACGGCCGGATAAGGTCAAGCAAGCGATCCAGATCAGCCAACTTCATATGCTGCTGATTGAGCCAGAGAAGCTTGGCGTCCTCGAAGATAGCGCCGGACTTGTTTACTTCATCAATCGAGAACAGCTCAACAAGCGTGTCGCGATCGAAGACCTCATCATCACCGTGCGCCCATCCCAATCGCGCAAGGAAGTTAACCATCGCCTCAGGAAGAAACCCGCGCTCTCGGTATTCCAATGTGGCTGTATCCCCATGTCGCTTCGATAAGCGGGTACGATCCGCTCCGAGGATCATCGGCAAATGGACAAACCGTGGGACAGTTCGGCCAAGGGCTTCGAAGAGCAAGACGTGTTTGGGCGTGTTGTTCAAATGGTCGTCGCCGCGTATGACATGCGTGACGTCCATATCCGCATCATCCACTACAACGACAAAGTGATAGATGAAGCTGCCATCCGAGCGACGAATGACAAAATCCTTCAGCTGATCGTTAGGGAATGTCACATCACCAAGCAGGTCGTCGTGAACGACTGTCGTTCCCTCTGTGGGGACGCGAAACCACCAAGCGCCATCATCCTCATAGACCAGTCCGCGATCCATGAGATCCTGCGCTGCTTTCAAGTGAGCGTCCGTTCGATCGGTCTGGCGGTAGTATTCGTCCCAATCCAATCCGAGCCATCGCATGGATTGAAGAATTTCCTCAATAGACTCGTCAGTAGACCGCTCTTTATCTGTGTCTTCAATTCGCAGAATAAAGGTGCCTTCATGATGACGGGCAAACAACCAGTTGAACAAAGCCGTGCGGGCACCGCCCACATGTAGGTATCCAGTTGGGCTGGGTGCAAAACGTACTCGAATCATGATTCCCCCTCCGTTAGTTCGGCGGCTCATTGTACTCGATTCGAGTTGGCTTGGTCCCGGAAAAGTGTCCCAAAAAGAGGCCAGGGGAGAGGAGCTGTGCTCCTCTCCCCGGAGGGCTGGTATCGGGGGTGCGAGATGTTGAGCTCGCAGTAAAAATAAGATAGTCCTCGGATGTGATGGAGTTGTGAAGAGCTCATGGTTATCTTGCGGATCTTCCTTGCCGGGGTGGTACAAGAGCGTTTCGTCAGAGAGTGACTCCCACTCACACCATTCGCATCGTGCGAATGGCCGCAGTTGGAGCGATCTCCCAGTTCTCTTTTCCAACAATGAGGACAGTGAGGTAGACGCCAATCAGTACCACGCAAAGGATCAAGGCAACTGTGGATACTAGTCGTCCTTTCGAGTCGAGCCCCCATTTACCCAAGAGAAGGCCGACAATTGCCAGAATGAATCCGGGAATCATCCCTAACAGTTCGTTCAAGATGAATGATGCAAGCAGGCAGCCAAGTGCGGCAAAGCCAATCCATCGACCACGCATCTCAGTCTCAGGATGAAACTACCCAAGATTGGACTTCTTTAGGGGCGGGGAGGCGGGGACACGTACTTTATCTCTTACGCGCCAGAGATAAAGTACGTGTCCCCTATACAGCACTCTTATACTGGTCTGATATTCTGCTTGCCGCCGATGAGAACAGTGAGATGGATGCCCGTCAGGAGTACGCCGACAATCAAGGCAGCCAAGGCCGGGCCTCTGCCTTCGGAATCAAGTCCCAAGCTTCCCCACAACAATGGCCGCGACAGCAACGATCATGCCCTGGACAGATCCCAAGAGCTCGTACAGGATGAACGAACCGACCAAACAAGGGGAGAAGGGGACACGTACTTTATTTCTCGGGCCTTGGCCCAGGGGGCCTCTTACTGAGACTGCGGCCAAGGACCTTCTCGACGTTTGTGACGAATGCTTCGCTTCCGAGAGGGCGTCCCGTCCGTGTATGCTTGCGAATTGAGCTGTGGTCATTGTCGTCAATTTGGAGAAACGCCTGCCAGTCGCTGATTTCATCCAGAGTCCCAAGCTGTTTCACAAGCGGATCCTCTCTGCGATGCCCTGTCATCCACTGTGCACTTGACCAGGGATACTCCCACGCATTCTCAACGAGCCCGGCTCGGACTGGGTTCTGCAAGACATAGCGTACAACCGCCAACAGGCGCGAGGGTTCAACTGGGCACGAGAAGAACCTCCCTTGGAAGAGAAAGCCTTTCCATCCTTCCCTGGAATTGACCCTCCGCGTGTAGCGCTTATGCGCCTCACCAATACCCTTTGCCAAACTGCTCTCAGTGGTCGGGATGGCTACGAGGTGGATATGGTTGGTCATGAGACACCAGGCGAGATACTCAACCCCGAAGGCTTGAGAGTGTCTTGCCAAGAATTGCAGATAGGCTAAGCGATCGGCATCTGAGAAGAAGACGTCCATACGACGAACGCCACGTTGCGTGACGTGATGTGGACAGCCGGGGACGACAACTCTTGAGATTCTTGGCATAGGTTGATTTTGTCATAGAAGATCAGGTAAGACAAGTTCGGATGTCCTCGCAAGTGAGGAACTAGAGATGGCAGAGGGCGCGATTCTTGCGAATTAAGGTACGTGTCCCCCTTATTTCATAACCCAGCTCTCTTTGCCAATGATCAGGACGGTCAGATAGACGCCGATGAGTACGATCCCGAGAATCAGGGCGGCCATGGAAGTTAGTCTGCCTTTCGAATCGAGCCCTGACTTCGCCAGAAGAAGTCCGGCGATTGCCAGAACGAAACCGGGAATCATTCCCCATAGCTCGTTTACGATGAGCGAGCCCAAGAGACAACCGAGTGCAGCAAAGCCAATCCATCGGCCGCGCATTTCTGTTTCAGGATGGAACTGCCCAAGATTGGACTTCTTTGGCTCAGGTTTGAATGGATCCATACTGGCATCATAGCACGAACCGATCCGGTGCACTCCCCTCAATGCCGCGCCTTCGCTGGTTCACAACATTTCCTGACAGATTGGCGTTCATAGACGCTGGCCCTGACTAGAGATACAGCCAGCATTGAAACCTATCGGCACAGCAAGTGTTTGATTAGCAAGCAAGTTTGATTTGCATTTGTCGGCGCTTCCGCCTATGAGTTTAGGGAGTCTTGATTGAAGGTTCGATTCTGGGGAGGATCATCATGAATCACGGTAACCGAGGCATTGCTACTCATTGGTGCGCTATCGCTCTCTTGTTCATCTTCTTGCTGGCAGATTCTGTCGGAGCATTCGGAGGACCTAATGTGCTCCAGCGATCGCCAGCTCGAGGAGAAGAGCTTTCGATTGACGGCTTTGTCGAAGTCGTCTTTGATCGTGCAATGGATCGCCTCTCTGTCGAGGCAGC
>CAZKDW010000023.1:0-12942 GCA_964551625.1 uncultured Thermotogae bacterium
TTACATCCTCGTCAGCTCCGTCGCATGATCCACTCTTCCCTGCACTCGAAGTGCAGACACAGTTCACACCTTAACAGGTCAAGTTCCCACACTGAAACGCAGGATGCGGGGGTACTATGAAGCGAATTCAGGGCATTTCTGACCAAGAGGGGTGAGTGTTGTGGAAGATCTAGGGAAAATTGCAGTCATTGCAGGCATCATGGGTGCCCTACTACTGTTTGGGTTGTTCATGGCGTCAGACGAGCCGGTCGTTGTGGAGTCAGCTCCAGTTGAAGTTGTGGCACAGGAACCTGCTGTTGAGGTTAATGTTCTTTCGCAACAGACGCTTGAGATGCTGGATCCTATCTACTCGGAGAAGGCGGTTTTTCACGACGAAACGATTCGCATCGCCTTCGACGGCGCGTTTAATGAAGACGGCATTGAGAGCCGCTTGCCGTTTTGGATTCATAATGTTTCGAGTGATGTCATCAATATTCTCTGGGACCGCTGCTCTATCCAGCTTCCCTGCGGGAATACCGTCAACATCGTGAATGAAGCAGGTCCCGATTACTTTGCTGCTATCGGCCGATCCATCTCGATCGCACCAGCCGGCGACTTATTTGATGCCTTCATTCCGGTCACTGAAATTATATGGACAGATGGCACTCCATCTCTTACGACAGATGTCCTCGATGATGGCATCTTCACAGTGGTGCTGGCCGTTGAGAGGGCTATCGGAAGCGAGTGCATAATGTCTCCTCGCGAGATGGTCAGGCAGCAGCCGGAAGCCGGATGTGAACCGGGATGCGAGACAGCAGTCGTTCGCCCAGAAGGCCACAAGATGGATATGCCCAATGCACAAGGACGCGAGATCGTTTATTACACATTCCGCTTTGTAGTGAGATAGAAAGAAGTCATACCAAACTGCAGTAAAAGGGCCCCATTCCTGGGGCTCTTTTCTTTTGGCTTGCAATAGAGTTGCGCAGTCTCCATTGTTTGGTGTAGGCTCAAACAGAAACCAAGGTCCTCAAGGCCAAAGAGGAGGAGGTGGTTGTGGTGGTTCGAAAAAGCGAAGTGACAACTCTGTCGATCTATATTCCAAAGAACAAGCTTGACAAGAAACCGATTGAGCGATTGGATCGGCTTGGCGAGAAGGTTGATCGCTCGATCAATTATCTCGTAGTCGAAGCCATTCTTCAGTATCTAGATCGCGAAGATAAGAAGAAGTAGCCAAGAAGGAAGAGGCTTCGGGATCTATTGCGTGAAGACCCCGAAGCCTTCTCAGGCACTACATGTCGTAGTACAAGACGAACTCGTGTGGATGAGGTCGCTGTGTCACAGCATCTGATTCTGCGTGTTTTGTTCGCATCCAATGGTCTATTTCACCTTCAGAAAATACGTTACCGCGCAGCAGATATTCGTGATCCGTAGCCAAGCTCTCGAGTGCTTCAGGCAAGCTGCGAGGTGCCGGTTCTCCATACTGCTTCTCATACAGGTTCGTTTCGAAAGGCCCTAACCCCATCTCCTTCGCGTTGAACCCTTGTTGGATTCCGTCAATACCGGCCATGAGGATGGCAGCGAAGGCGAGATAAGGATTGCATGTCGCATCCATGGTGCGAAGCTCAATACGTCGCTTGTCTCCACGAGCATAGGCAGGCACACGAACAGCTGCCGTTCGATTCGCCGATCCGAAGACAAGATGTACAGGTGCCTCAAATCCGGGCACCAATCGCCGGAAAGAGTTCGTCGATGGATTGGTCCACGCCATCAGGCTGCGGCCATGCTTGAGCAATCCACCTACATAACACAATGCCAGATCCGTCAGACCGTCTTCTCCGCTGAAAAGGTTCACGCCATCCTTGACCAGATATTGATGTAGATGCATCCCGTTTCCCGCTTGCCCGTGAATCGGCTTTGGCAAGAACGTCGCCGTCAGTCCGCGTTCGACCGCAGAATTGTGGACAAGGGACTTGACGATAAGAGCAGCGTCCGCCATACGAAGCAGCGAATCAAACCCCAATTCAATCTCATGTTGCCCATACATACCGACTTCATGGTGGTGGTACTTCACGGGGATACCGGCTTGCTCAATCTGCCGAACCACATCACATCGGAACTCGAAGTATGGGTCCTTGTGAAGTGGCGCGTGATAGGCTGAGTGATGCGTTGGGGCCATGCCAGCGCAATGTTCGGCGCCTTCTGCGGGTTGTATTTCTACAGTGCTCAGGCCATTCTCGGTATCATAGAACACGTCATCGAACAGATAGAATTCGAACTCTGGGCTCACCACCAGATCGTCGGCAATCCCCAGTTCTTGCGCATAGGCTACGGCAGCTCGGGCAATACCACGTGGATCGATGGCTGCCGCTCCACGCGTTTCTGCGTCACGAATATCTGCAATAATCGTCAGTACCTTCTCGCCTTGTCGCTCTTCAACATAAGCAGACGATAAGTCTGGGATCAACACCATATCGCTTCCAGTAACCGCTCGATAGCCGAAGTTGGATCCATCAAATCCCAATCCCTCAGCAATCAATGCTGGCGTGAATCGAGCAGATGGAATGGCCAAATGGCGGAATCTGCCAACGAAATCGGGGACTCGGAAATCGACAAACTGGATTCCCAACTCGTCAATTTGATGCTTGAGTGACGCGTAGTCTGTCATGTGCACCCCTTCAGGAGAAAATGGGTCTCAAGAATATCGCACCGTACTGGGGCCGACAAGCTTGAGACCCGCCATTCATGCAAACAGCTAATTGGTTCTAGCTCTATTGATGCAGATTCTTGGCTGCAATGAACGTCAACCCCTTCTTGGTTAGCTCAGCTGCTGTCATATTCAGCGCGTCTTGCTTGTCCAAGTAGTTTTGCTGCAGGGCTGGCATTAATCCTTGATCCTCGATGTCCGCTTTGAGGAGGAAGTACTCAAGAATGTCGGATGGATGCTCACGAGCGCTGTCGATCTCCGGCTTTCCGCCTTCATGTTTGGCAGAAATATTGGCCACATGGTCGGCCAGATCAACCAGTTCCTCTGTGCGGTCATACGGCTGAATAACGATCGACTTATAGGTCTCTGTAATGTGATGCTCAAATCGAACCACGTCTTCAAAGCCAAAAGCATCGCGTACAGCCGCGCCTTTTTCGATGGTCTCATTGTTCACCGAGTTAGACCAGTTAAAGCCAATCAGTGACGTGGTGCCGTCTTCTCGCGCAAACAGCTTGGCACCCAGCAACGTCCACAAGGCCGCATACGGGTTATCGTTCCCCATGTACACAGAGATCTTGAATTCAATGTCAATGCCGAGCTTATGCAGGATGTAGCCGAGGAAAACGGTTCCTGGATTGATGTTCAGCACTTGCCGAATACCGTATTCTGTGTAGTAGCCGAGGAGCTCGTCTACCCATTCCAAAGCGTGGCCATTCGGCTGTCCAATCCCCCCGAAATACCCGGTGATCGTGGCTGGCCCTCCAAGATGAATGTTCGAGCCATCGGTTCCCTTGGTATCGAGGGTCTCCACATAACTCGCGCCAACAATCTGCATGGCAGCAGCAACGGCCAACGTATCGCCGTGATCAGCCACTTGCTCAGCCATGTTTCGAACCCGAATGAACCGCCCCGGCATCAGCTGCCGCTTCTCGATGGACTGTTTGGCTTGGGCAATGAGCCACGGGAAGAACTGCAGTGCGCTAATCTCAAGCGTCACGGCATGCGCTTCGTCGAAGGTTGTCGTTGCGGCTGCATCGCCTAGCACGTCTTGCCTGAATCCGTCGATGGAAACGAACGCCCCGGCATCGCGTTGTGCGATAAGCCACTCAAGATCTGCCAGATAGGGAGATCCCGACTGCTCGAGCCGCGCCATCAGCGCAGGCAGCTGGCGAGCAGCATCCGCCTTGCGGTTGATTTCTTCGGGACCGCCATGTTTCTCAACAATCTGAAGAACCTCGTTGATCACCTCAGAATTGGGATCCGTCAAGAACTGGTTGATCTGCTGCAAATGGTTCTCGGAGATTGCAAGACGCTGTCTCAGCTCACTCATCGTGCCTCCTGTATCTTCTTCGTCTGACGCCAGATATGGTATCTCTGTCTATTCAAATTCCTTCATCAAGGCAGGGAATCCGTCAACCTCGGCCTTGAGCATGTGGTAGCAATGTTCGTCTGCTGGGAATACGCCGCCTCTAACTTCTGAAACGTATTCTTTCAGCGCATCTGTCACGACCTCCGCCACGTTGGCATATTTCTTCACGAACTTCGGTGTGAATGCCTGGAATTGCCCAATAATATCTGACACGATGATGAGCTGGCCGTCGGTCTCAGGTCCGGCACCAATTCCAAACACGGGAATGGACAGCTTCTTGACGATAAATCCAGCAACCTCTGGTGGGACGGCTTCAAGAAGCAGCATCTGTGCACCGGCTTCTTCAATGGCGATTGCGTCCTCAATCAACGCGCGGGCAGATACAATCGTTCGTCCCTGCGCCTTATGTCCGCCAAGTTGTCCTGAGCTTTGCGGTGTCAGTCCGATATGACCACAGACAACGATGCCTGCGTCAAGAATCGCCTTGATGCGGGACGTGATGCGCTTGCCACCTTCGAGCTTAATTGCGTCCACGCCAGCTTCTTTCAGAAATCTTCCCGCATTGCGTGCTGCTTCTTCATCGCTTATCTGATAGCTCATAAACGGCATGTCGCCCATGACAAAGGTATTCGGGGCTGCACGGCGAACGGCTTCACAGTGAACAATGCACTGATCCATGGTTACGGGAACGGTTCCTTCGTAGCCATACACGCACATGCCAAGCGAGTCCCCGACCAGCAACATATCCAAGTCGGCTGCTTCGGCGAACTCGGCCGTGGGGTAGTCATAGGCCGTGACCCAAGCGACTTTGTCACCGTTGGCCTTCATCTTCTGGATGGTGTGAATGCTGTGTTTCTTCTTATCGGACACTGTTCCTCCTTCGATAACCGCCAATCCCCTGGGCAGGGAAAGGCTAAAAAATCACTCCTACTTCCCGCAACAGACGGCTCAATTGGCAAAGCGGCAGTCCCATCACGTTGGTATACTCACCAACAATTTCTTCGATGAAGATGGCTGCTCGTCCTTGAATAGCGTAGGCGCCAGCCTTATCAGAATATTCTCCACTGGCCAAATACCATTCGATTTCCTGCTCAGAGATAACTCGAAACCGTACGTCGGTTTCAGCGCAGAACTCGCGTTCTATATCCCGTGCCGTATTCCACAGGTAGAGTCCGGTAAGCACAACATGCGTGTGCCCGGACAGCGATCGCAACATGCCAGCTGCCTCATCACGCGATCGTGGCTTCCCCAGTACTCGATCGCCAAGGACAACAACGGTGTCAGCACCAAGGATGATGCCTGGATGATTCTCGCCCACAGCACGAGCCTTGGATCGAGCTGAAGTTAGAACCTGCTCGTGAGGCAAACCAACCCTCGACTCTTCTGCATGGCTGGGAATAACAACGAAATCACTCGTGATCCGCGCTAGCAGCGCCTGTCGACGAGGCGATTTAGAGGCAAGAATTATAGACATGATTTCACAGAGGAAATCGTCCGATGTAGAGAGGCAGATGTCAACTATTCGGGGAGAATGGATGGATAGTCCACACTCGATGTCCCATAGAACACAGAGAACGCCGCCTCTGTATCCACGCTGCGAGGCAGGCGAATCACACCAGCTACCACCTCTCCAGCTTCGACACGTTCGACACGCAGGAAGTTTTCAGTTAGTTCGACAAACGATGCCGCACTGAAGAAGACGTAGTTGGTATTGTTCTGGCGAATGTAAAAATTCCACGGCGAGAATTCTGCGCCAGCTGATGCCACAGCCCACACCATCACAGCTCCCGTGTCGATGACCTCATCCACTGATACCAAGAGTTCCGTGCCAAGCAAGCTACTGCTCACTGAAGCCTCTAGGCGGACAAAGAGCAAGCGCAGTTCGCTCCCTCTTGGCGAGATCACCAGCGTGCGAACCAAGTCGGGATCCAATTCGAAGACCGCTGCCATTGCTTCAGACGAGAAATCTTCATACAGAAGAAGCTCCTCCAGCGTGCCCAGGGTTTCCAATGGGGCTACGTCAATGGGATCATGCGATTGAACCGCTGCAGATAGCGATCCTACAGTGGCCTGCGACGCAATCGGTGTGGTACCAATCTCAAACGCGGCCCGCTCTCCCGCATACATCACGTCAAAGGGAAGCGCGGAATCGATCGTATCTCCGAGGACCAGCACACCTTCGCTACCAGATCCCTGCGCAGGCCCACTCGGGTTGACCGCAAACTGCCCAGTGAGGAAGCCTAGCGTAATCTCGCTCCAAGAGTCGAGAGTCGGCCAGACAACCACACCATTCTGCTCAATCGAGAGGAGTTGTGGGTCAAAGGCAAATGCAGGAACCACCGCATCAATACTGGGGTTGACGTAGAATGCGTTCTGGCCTACATAGGGTTGGAGTGCCCAAGACAGTTCGGCAGAGATCTTGCTTTGAAATGTGCGGTCATTAATGTAGACGAAGGTCACAGTCAGCTCGGTGCCTCCGACATCAACCTTTACAAGATTGACCAGATCGCGATCTAATCCCGTTTCGCCAGCAAACTCATCGCGCGGATCAGCACCAACAACAAAGAATGACACGGCCCACAAGAGCAGGAAAGCCCAAATCAAAGCTTTCCCCGTCCTTGTGCTCCGTGTCACGTTCAATCACCCATTCTCAAACTCGTGCTTCGTTGACTAGCAGCGACCGCCGCACCAGAAGCCGGCGAACGCGAAGACCCAGAAGGCCCAGAAGAAAGCAAGCAGCATTCCAGATGTGATCGTTATCGTGATTGGCATGTCTATCTCCTCCTCTCTGTCACGATAGCACGCGCCTGTGACATTAACAAGGCCCCAATTGCGAAGGCCCGGTCTCGGACATCTGCCTCTTGGCCTGCCGTCTTCCCACTGCCACATCCTAGAGTTCTGAAACGATCGGCTGCCTTCTCGCCTTGTGTTAGTTCCCTAGATCGCCTTCCTGGCTTCACTTTCGCAACATCGAGAACGCTCAACTCAATGACAGGCAATGTTTCGCCCATTACGGACAGCTGTCTTGCGGCAATTGCCGGATCTTCTCTTCCAGAGCCCCGGCTGACAACATAGATCAAGTCGATTACCATCTGCAACACAACGATGGAGTTCCTATGACAAAGACAACCAGCAAACTCGAAGCGCTGATGCAGGCACACGCCGAACGGATCGATCGCCTCATTGCCACGCACGGTCTCCCTCTTCACGTCGTATTCTTGGAGCAGTTTGCAGCCAATGCAACGGGCTTCAAGGATGTGCTGCAGAGATCCTATCCGCGCGGATTCGTAGCGCTCGCCGTCAAGTCTAATCCCTGTCGAGGGGCTGTGCGGGCAGCGAGCCATCACAATTTGGGAGCTGATGTGGCGTCAGAGAACGAACTGCGCCTTGCCTTGGAAGAGGGCATTCCCGCTGAGCGTATCATCTGCAATGGCAATGCGAAGTCGAATGCCTATCTTGCTATGGCCATGGATGCCGGCTGCAACATTGCCGTCGACAATCATGACGAGATTGCTGAGATCAAGCGACTCACAGCGAATGGGACTTCTCAAGCCAGCATCTTCCTTCGGTTCCGTGGGATGCCGCTGGCTGGATTAACATCGGAAGATCAGACAACAGCTGCCGATTGGACGAAGTTTGGCTTTCACATCAGCGAGGCGACTGACCTATTCTCCCAACTCGCTGATCATCCAACGATTCGTTGCCGTGGCGTGTCCGCGCACATTGGCACACAAATCGCCAAACCCGTCGGCTACGAACGACTGCTCGACCATCTCCTTCAGCTGACTGAGCAGGCGCGAGGCCTTGGACTATCACCTGATATCATTGACATTGGTGGTGGGTTCCCCGTGGAGTTCTTGACTGAAGGCGAGTGGCGACGCTTTCAAGAACGACTGCGCGAGCGGCTACAATCGGGCGCCTCCACGTCTGTTACCTGGAACGACAACCCCATGGGATATGCAAGAGACTCCTCGCCAACAGCTTCTTGGATTGGCAAAGCCTACTGGTCGTCTGTCCCTCAATCTGCCATGCTCACGCACTTGCTGAACCATACATTTGAAGACGGCCGAACCTGCCTTCAACGATTGAATGCTTTGGGAGAACCCACGCTAATTGTCGAGCCAGGCAGAGCGCTGATGGCATCGACAGGAATCACCATAACGCAAGTGGCAGGCACGAAGTCAGTCCTCGATCACCCAGTGGTGGCTTTGGAGATGGGCATCAACAATCACGGCACTAACCTCATCTCTCCAGACATGTTCCCAGCGGCTGTACTTCCCCTGCGAGCGGATGACTCTCCCATAGATGCGTTCCTAGCTGGCAGGCTTTGTTTCTCAGGAGACATGATCAGCAAGACCAAGGTCACGTTGAATCGGCTCCCAACAAGAGGGGAACGATTTGTGCTGTTCCATACAGGCGCGTATGGTGCCGATCATTTCGCCTCGAATAGCTGCGGCTTCCTACGTCCAGGGAAGGTGGCCATTCGCGCTGACGGCCAAGCCGAGGTCTGGCGCAAACCTGAGACATTCGACGACATCTTCGGATCTCCTGAAGACACGCTCGTGTCTAACGAATTCTAGACTTCTTCGTTCGCGGCTGAAACGAGATCAAGTTTCCCACCCAGAGTCGTAGCGTGGCCAGAATCGTGTACCAGGCGAACTTCGCCTCAATGCCTGCTGGCCACGACACAGCCGCCATTCCCGGAAGTTCATCGGCTCGTTCCGGCTGATAGGCAACGCCTCGCACAACGACGATTGGCGTCTTTTCTACAGTCTGTCCCATAACGAGTCCAGCCATGCCTGCAATCGAGTCAATGATCAAGTCAATGCCTCCGGCTCTTGGCACGCCAAACAAGTCAGGATTGAAGGTCTCACGGGTCACGGGATCGATACCTGAATAGCCGATGGCCATATCCTGAGAACCCAACCGGCCAACACTTGAGACAGTATCGGTCAGAATGACAGCGACGTTGACGCCAAAGTGTTCGCGAATTCCCTCACGTATTTCTTTCGACAAACGACAAGGATCCTCTGGAAGTAGGCAAACATATTCCTCGGGAGAGTTGGTGTGATCGATTCCTGCTTCATCTAGATACACCGCGTGTTTCTTCACAACGAATGTATAGGCATTGTTGACTTCATAGCCCTTGACCATGGTTTCCGGGTTGCCCGTGCGGCGCTCCATCATTTTCTGGATCGCAGGAATACGAATGAACTTTTTCATAGGAACAACGAGGAAGATTCTGCCCTGCTCTAGGACAAGCTGGATTTTTCTAGGATCCCGACCAAACAGGCGTCCCAGCACTTTCGCCTTACGTGTTGGTAATACGCTATCCAAGCGAACTAGCCCGCCATCAAGAAACGCGGCAACCTTTGAACTGATGGCAACAACATCTTGATCCCGAACCGCCACACCGGCCGCCTCTAGCAGCTGAGCGATATAGGCCCCACTCTGGACATCTTCCACATCCTCGGGCCGAATCGCCTTTGCAACAGGTACAGGGAGAAATCGGATTTCGCTCTGAATTGCCACCATGTTGTCTGTTACTCCTCTTTTCCTATCTTGAAAAGCATTCTACTCATTAAGTCCAGATGGATGCTATTCTTCATCCGTTTTCGATAAGCGGTGCATTGGCGCCATCTATCTTCCCAGTTCGTATCAGTTGCGTTAGGATGAGTGAAATCACGGCAATACCAACGCCGGCAAGGAACGGTGCCTGCGAACCAAACAGAACCCAGATCGACCCTCCGGCTACGGGCACGATCACAGCCGAGATATGGTTGATCGTTTCCTGCAGCGACATGTTCGCCGTCAACTCCTCTGGTGAAACCGAAATCTTCTGTAGATACGTTGGCATCGCTAGATTGAATCCGAACAGCACGTTGTCAACGACGAAGAAGACGCACAACAGCCATAGAATATTGATGTAGGCATAGCCTAGGAAGATAGGGATGAGGGCAGCAAACGCGAATGTGAGTACAGTTCGCTCTCCGAGCTTGGCCACTAGCTTGCCGACCTTCTGTAGCACATAGATATTCATGAGACTATTAATCAACAGCAGAATCGACATCATCTTCACATCAATTCCATAGGCCTGCACAAGAAGAAATGGAGCGAACGTCGTGAAGATATGTCTGCGGCTTCCCATCATGAACGTCAATGAGTAGAAGAGCCAGTACCGTTTGCGCAATCGCACCTTCCGTCGTCCAGGCAGACCATGGCCGCCCTTCCCAACGAAAAATAGAACAATCCCGCCGACAATGACAAGCGCACCGACCACACTGAACATGGCTTCGTATCCTAGGCTCTCAACAAAGAAGTACACGGCACCCGTTCCTAGCACAGCCGCAATTGCGCTCAAACTCTTGAGTTGGCCCATCACCTTCGGGGTATCCTTATGATCAATACTCATGAGGATGAGTCCGTTGTTGCCAGGGTTGAAGTAGTGAAAGCCTAGACTCATGACGAATGTCGAAACAAACAGCAACGTGATCGTCGTTGACTGGCCAGTGAAGATAATCCCTATCCCAAGCAAGATGAGGCTGACAGCCATAATGCGCATTTCCTTGAAGATTAGAGCAAGGAAGGCAACAGCGAATGCAAGGAGACCCGGCAATTCTCGAACGGATTGGATCCATCCGATTGCGTCAGCGCCTACGCCGATTCGTTCCACTGCGAAGTTGTTGAACAGAGCACGCCAAACGCTGTGTCCGAATGTGTGCAGCAGGTTGGCAGCCAACAAAAAGAAAAGCAGATGCTTGTTCTGGCGAAACAGTGCCTTCATTCAATAACCCCCCAAACCCGAGCTGGAGTTTATCCTGTAGATGCATGTCATTCGAGAGGTCTCTCTTCGTTAGACCTGCATTCAGGCGTCTTTCATTACCTGTTCGATGCGTGACTGAAGAACACTCTCGCTGGCTTCAATCCGCTGCTGCAATCGGAACTGCTGCTGTGCTCGGCACAGATTCTGCTCGGGATAGATCGTTCTGAAATAGACATCGCCTGATAGATAGTCACACAAGAATCGCGAGCCCAATTCGAGGGCCATCGCACGCACTGCTGCAACAATACTTGACCATTCGAGATCTATCAGCGGCTGAGACTGACTCGAAGCGAACCCAGATATAACCGCCTCGACAAGCCTCAGATCCTGCTGAGAGAGAACGGTGGCGGACTTACTCACTCCAACGAGAGCTTCGCGAAGGCAGTCACCGATATCATGGAGTAGGAGTCCCGGCATCACCGTATCGAGATCAATCGCACATACGCCGTCTCCTGACTCGGTATCAAGAAGCACGTTATTCAGCTTTGTATCTCCGTGAATGACGCGAAGCGGCAACTGCCCGCTTCGCTGCAAACGCTGCAGCTGCATTGCTTGCTCCGCTCGCGCTTCGATGAAGCCAATTTCTTCGCGAGCGTCCTTCGCACGATTCAACTGATCGTCAGACACGGCCTGCCACAGAGCGGCAAGATAGCGTTCAGTATCTCGGTATCCGGGGAGGACATCCTGCAATGACTGAGGCGCAATATCAGCAAGATCATCCGCAAACCGCCCGAAGGTCAAGCCAATCTGATAAGCCTGCTCGACGCTTGGAGCACAGTCAATGGTTTCCGTATTCTCAACGTATTGCTGCATGCGCCAGGATTCACGCTCAGCTACATGCAAGAGAGATCCAGTCTTCGTGGAGATGAGGCCGGGAATAGCTCGCAGAGGATTGCGCCCAGTTCGGGTTGCTCTCTGCTGAATATGCGTGACGATTCGCTCGATATTCTCCATGAGGGCTGCAGGGTTCGTGAAAACGCGCTGATTGATGCGCTGCAGGATGTATCGCTCAGGGCCATTCCGATTTAATGTATGAACAACAAACGTATCGTGTATTAGGCCGTCGCCGTGTGGTTCTATCAGTGCGATCCTACCCGGTAGCTGAAACGCGGCAGCCGCTTTGCCCACACATACCGGGCATCTCACACGCCAACGCCCCACAGGTTTTTCGGATACGTTCCGTCTTCAATCTTCAGTTGAATACCCTTTCGCACGCGAGCAAGATCTTCCCGATACGTCACACCCATCCAGGAAGCTGACGTTGGAAGCACACGTACAGTGGCGCGCTGAGCTCTCACGAGTTCTCCGACAACGCCGGGCAAGAAGAATTCGTCACGTGATAGATCGGTCGTGGCTGACTTCAAGAATTCGTGAAACTTCTCATTCAGTTCGCTCATGAATCCTTGGGGGAAGGCCCACATGTTCATCGATGCAATCGATGCCTCAGGCAAGCTGTGTTGGCTGCCTGCCTCATCCCAGAAGACCAAAGATCCTTCATGCAGGCCCACTTTTGTTCTCTCATCGATGCCCAGTAACTGCCCCTTGGCATCAACCCTGCAGACACCTCTTGATACGGTGCCATGAGTTGTAACCGTCTCCATCAGATCAAACCCGACCAACGTGTAGGTGCTCGACGCAGCGCCTTCCTGCCCAAGATGATGCTCCGCAAGGGCGGCATACGACGCGCGCCCATAGAAGTCATCGGCATTAATCACGGCAAACGCTCCCTGCACGACGTGGCGGCAACTTAACACTGCATGCCCCGTACCCCAAGGCTTCTTCCGATCTTGAGGTGCTGCTATCTCTTGAGGAAGGTCTGTCAATTCTTGATGAACGAAACTTACGCGACATCGATTCGCTAGTCTTTCGCCCAACAACTTGCGAAACGTGTCTTCTTGGTCCTTCTGGATTACGAACGCGATGTGTCGAATCCCCACAGACAACGCATCGTAGATCGAATACTCAATCAGCAATTCACCGTGAGGGCCAACGGGGTCAATTTGCTTGAGTCCTCCGTAGCGACTGCCCATACCCGCTGCAAGAATCACCAAGCTTGTGTCTTCTGGC
>CAZKDW010000024.1:0-12830 GCA_964551625.1 uncultured Thermotogae bacterium
AAAGCGGACGGCTAAGCCGCCCGCTCGTTAGCGAATTGAATCACTTAGTATTTATCGAGGAAGTCCCAGCATGCCGGCAACTCCCATCACATGAAGGTTCCCGTCAGAATACCCGGATACTTCGCCATGCAGTGTGGGAAGAACCGACGTGTACGCAGGCCGTAGACGATAGGAAAACGTCACCGTCTCATCTGCCTCGAACATGCTCATCCAAAGGATTTCGTACTGTCGTTCAGCCATATTGGGATTCACTAAGGATCCGCCAGCATCGACGACTTCAATAGCCCAACCATCAGGGATATTCTCCTCGATGCCCACAGACGAGAACGTCTCGTTCATGGTGACTGTGATCAGCACGAAGATCGAGCCATCCGATTCCACGAGAAGCTCGCGCGTGGCGGTTGCCGGAACCTGTCCGACCACAATGCCCTGCCGTGAAACGCTGGTTCGTCCACCTGCGTCAGACACGGTAAGCACGACTTCATAGAAACCTTCCGAATCAAACGAATACGTTACCAGGTCTTGATCTGTCTCAAGCTCTGGCACTCCATTGCCGTCGAAATCCCACGAGAACGTGAAATCACTGCCACCCAGGCAGGGTCCACAGACCTCGAAGCTGACAATCTCGGCAACATCAGGGTTGTATGTCGAAGGATCGAAGTCCGCTTCAAACCCGTAGGCTATCGTCGCGAACATCAGAATCAGACCGATCGACACCAAAGTTACGATCCATCTGTTTGTCATTCCCCCTCCTTCTTTTCATGAAACCACGTCCGCCCCCTTATGGGAGCGGATCGTGGACTGAACTACCTGTCAACCAATAGGCGATCAAGTCCTGCATCGTCAAGAGACCTACCGTAGCGCCGCCCGACAACGGGACTTCTCCACCAGAGAGCCACAAAGACACGGCATACTGGATTTGATCGAATGCAATCCCTTCCAGCAGGCAAGGCTCAAGCTTTGACTCCAGCGTGTTCCAGCGCGAAATGACAACGGGAACAGGGAATACATCCGTCGCCGTAACGCGATCATCACCGGCAATAGCCAGTGATACGCGAGGCGAGGAACTTCCTACCATTCCGTGAACATTCGACTGAATCAAGTCATCCGTGATCGTGACCGGAGATGTAAGTGTGTATTTGATTTCGCGTTGCGCGTTGATGCCGTCGTCCAGGAATTTCTCCAAGAACAACCATTCCTTGGTATCGCCATTATGACGCAAGGTGGCACCATCGTTGTCTACTTCAGCAAATGCCCAACCACTAGGGATGGTTTCGCTAATAGACAGTCCGTTAAGCAACGTATTGACGGAAATCACGATCGACACTTCGACGACGCTCGCAGGCGCCGTCCAGTCGTCTGGCATACACGTATTGATCGTTCGGACAGCAAGAACGCTTGAGAGGATATCGACGATCTTGGCATAGGATACTGCCTTGCCTTCGTCATCCACAACCGTCAATGCAACCTCGATTTCGCCTGGAATCTCGAATGAGTACTCAACTTCTGAAGACGCTGTTTCCAGATCGAAGATACCATCGCCATCAAAGTCCCACTTGTAGAGATCGATATCTCCATCAAGGTCATAGGACATGCTGGCATCAAGCATCACAGGCACACCCAAATGGGGCTGCACGTACTCGCCCATCGTCTCTGGGTCTCGCAATACGAACCCAGCAATGGGCGCCGCATTCCCCACAGTAATCGTCTGCTCATAGGCAATCGACTTGGAGCCGCGATCGTCCGTAACCGTTAGCTGAACCGTGTAGGTACCACGTTCGGCAAATCGGAACTCTGGGTTTTGCAGCGTCGATGTGGCGGCATCTCCTAATTTCCATTCCCACTTGACGATCTTGCCGTCATCATTTGTGTCTTCGGACTGATCCGTAAAGACAATGCTCTCAGCTGTCGTAGGAGCCAGGGGCTCATAAGCGAACAGCGCGATGGGCGGCCAATTCGGCGGTGGGAAGACTTCTGAGCCCTCGACGCCACGGAAATCGGTGTAGGTTACAAGCAGATCCAAATCATCTGCCCATGCGCCGATCTCGATCGCTTCGATTCCCAGAACAAATTCGACTTCTTGCCCAATTCGCAGATCAGACAATCGCCAAACTGCCGACGTAATGCCATCAGAGTCGATATCGATTTGATAGGCTCGGGGCGTGGATGAAACGAGCTTCAATCCTGCAGGAAGCTCCTTCTCAATCCGAACATCCAAAGCAACGGTATCGATATCCAGATGATCTTTGATCTCTAACAAAGCGGCCTCTGAAGGACGCGAGAAGTAGAGACCATCTGTATCACTGGCAAAAGATTGCAATAGGTTTCTGTTGATTAAGGAGCCAATGCCAACTGAAACCACGCGAATGCCTGTATCGGCAGCAATTTCACCTTCGACATCTGGCTCGATCCCCATATTGCTCTGTCCATCAGACAGGAGGATCTCCACCAGGATGGCGTCTTCGCGCCCAATCGTGGTCAGCTCGCGGCGTGCAAGTTGCATGGCATCGCCAAGCGCTGACTTCCCATCGACCTTCAAATCTCCGATAGCCGTCTTTAGCACCAGTCGATTCTCAGTCAAGGGAATGTCGAGTTGTGCATTGCCCGAATAGGACACCAAGCCAATGCGGTCGCCTTCATCGAATTGATCGATCAAGTCGAAGGCAAAGGATTTGGCCGACGATAGGTCAGCAGTCGCCGATGTATCAATGATGAACATGCAATCAATCGGGAAGCCTTGATCAGGCCCCAATCCCTGAAGAAGAAGTGTCAGATCAACCTTCTCAGGCAGTCCCGTCAATCCTCCTTCAAGTTCAGCCCACTCCAGCGTCTGTTCCATTCGAATTCGCTCGCCTGCCATGGCGCTGAAAGACAACGCCGCAATAAGCAGGAAAATAAGCGCGGCGAGAGGTCCACCTCTCGCCGCAAAATTGGTCGTTCTCATACGTATCATCTCCCGGGACGGGCTTCGCTACTGGAGCGTCGCCTTAACCGTCGCAGGTCGATGTATCCGGATCGCAGGGACCATCAGGAATGATGGGCAGCGGATCACAGATATTCGTATTGGTCAGCCAGTAGGCGATGATCTCCTTGAGCATGTGATAGCCAACAGTCTGGCTACAAGTGCTTGGAACGACCTCGTCCTCCAACCAGAAGGCAATCGCGCGCTGGACTTGCTGGAACGAGATCTTGTCCGACAAAGTAATGTCGAGGAAATCGTTCTGCACATCCCATCGAGAAATTGCTACTAGGACCGATACGCAGTTACTTACATCAACCCCACTATCTCCTACCACCATAACTTCCATGCACGGCAGCGCTGAATCGACCAACCCGTAGAGGTCGTTACTGCTGGCATAGCACGGATCGGATGCCGCAAGCTGAATTGCTGAGGTCTGCGGTACTTCGACCTGATAGATAATGGTCTTCATCGTGCCTGCAGGAACCTTGCTCGGGAACACCCATTCGGTCTTGGATGGCTTGTAAAGGAATCCACCATCGTCAACTGGAATAACCTTCCAACCCGTTGGCAGGTCTTCTTCCAATCCAACACCGTAGAGATCTTGGTCAGCCCAGATCTCGACCTTGACCGTGAATGTGCTACCTGCTCTGTCTCCGCCAGGTCCGTAGTAGTTCAACAGAATGTTGTTACACGGCACAGGGGTAGAGATCGTCCGAACAGCCGTAATATCGGCGCGTGGGACGAGGGGTAGCGGCAGATCTACCGGCGTACAGGTATAAGCGTAGGCCGACAGCTCTTTCATCATCGGGAGATCGATCATAGCACCCTGAGTCCACGGTACGCTTTCATCGTACTGCCAGATCTCAAGGGCTCGTGTGAGCTGCTGAGGATCAATCTTCTGCGACAATCGCAGATCAATGTAATCTTCTGTGTCATAGCCAATGCGCCGAACCAGATGGGCAATTGCCGTCTTCAGGTTCAGAGCATCGGTAATCTCAATCTTCGCGTCACCTTCCACAGGTAGGTCAAATCCCGGTGCCATTGACTGCAGGATACCGGTAATTGTGAAGCAAACCGGCAACGTCGTCGCGATTAATTCATGCGACTCGGGAACCGTGACTTCATAACTGATGACCTTGGTCGTATTGGCTCGGATTTGATCGACAAACACCCATTGAACTGTCGAACGCTTGAACGCTGCGCCCGCATTTTCAAGAGGTTTAATCGTCCAGCCAATCGGCAGACTTTCTTGCAGCCCGACACCGGCGAGATCCATCTGAGGCTCGATGCGAACGATCACAAGGAATGTGCTGCCAGGCAGTGCCTGGACTGTGGAAATTGTCCTTGTCACATTCACAGCGAGATCGGACACACTGATGGATACCGACACTCGATCGCTTGCGCCTTCCTCATCCGTGGCTCGGAGTGAAACTGTCTTCAAGCCATCTGTGGTGAACGTCGTCGTTACCACTGGATCTGTTGTCGCTTGATCGTAGAGACCATCCCCATTGAAGTCCCATTCATACTTGGCAATGCTGCCGTCTGGATCGAAACTTCCAGAAGCGTCCAGTGTGATGGGCTCATTAATCCGAGGTTCAGTAGGTGATACGAAGAACGCCACAGATGGTGGCTCATTCTGCGCAGCCCCAATGATGATCGGGTCAATCAAATTGAGTGCGATCTCTGTCGGACCCACAATACTACCGCTCAGGAATTTCACGGTTGTGATTCCTGTCGTGAACTGTGGGAACAGTGTCAATGCAAAGTCGATACCAAGTGGACCAAGGACCATTCCATCACCCTTGGCAACGTCCCAAGTCCATGAGATATTTCCGGTCGGCGGGGTCAATGCCCACGTGTCGCGGAAATCAAACTCATCGTCTTGGACGATCCAGTTGGCTCCTGCGGGAACATCCGAGAGCGCCATTGTTACCGCTCCTGCAGTCCCTGCACCGCCGCTTAGAAGCACGAACACGGAAAGGTCTCCGCTCACTGTATTGCGATACAGGAACATCACCGCCGTGTTTGCTTCTTCAAAACCTGTGTTGGATACCGTGTTTAAAAACGCATAGAAATCTAGGGCTGCCCCCGGATTTTCTAGCGGCGTGATTTGAACACGCGTTTCCCCCTGACTAACAGTATAGAAGCCGTCTCCCTGCGCTACACCCGCTAACGGAAGGAGGAGAACGACCACTGCTAGAAGGAAGAAAAGGCCATAAAGGACTTTATGTACCTTCATTAGCAACCTCCTTTGTTGGCTGTCTCATCTTTTTTGTATGCAATCAAAAGCAGCAATCCATCCAGACTTTAGCAGATATGTACCCGAAAAGTCTGTAACACCGATTACGCTATCGATGCCTCCTTTTAAGAATGGTTCAGCATTTTCACAACGCCACAGCAATCTGATAGAGGGCCGTGTCAATGGCTCCCTTCGCTGCCTCCACACGGTCTGCTGTCAACAGAGAGAACAGTGGACGATCCTCGAATGTGACGGTCGTCGTAAACTGTACATCTCCCTGCGGACTAAACACCGTAGCGAAGATAGCCACGGTTGCCTCTTTCTCAATACCTAGAAATAACCCCAGTGGGCTAATCAAGATCTGCAATGATGTATCGAGGAACGATGTCGCTGCCAATAGCAACAGGGATCGTTCCGGTTTGTAAGAAATCAGCGTCTCCCAACGTATGACTCGAAGGATCACGATATGATCGACAGCCAACGTTGACGCCAGCCGTCGCATACCGTCTACAGTAATGCTATTGCCAACATACGTACTTGTGAGCCGTTGTGCGTGCATCAACTCGCCTTGAGAACAGACATTTCTGCCCGTAATGACCGAGCAACGCTGTGATGCATAATTTTTGATGATATCAAGATCTGCTGTCGGTATGGCAGCTGCTGACTGAACAAATACAGCAAGCTTCTGACCTTGACCGAAGCATTGTATCGCCGCGAGCAGTACCACCATACCAACGATCGCGAACGATGTGCGATTTGTTCGTTTCAACATTCTTCTCCCCACCACCCGTAGATTCCTTTCACTGTGCTGGAAGTCTAGCTCAATAGGAATCAATGCCGATAGGAAGGCTGTCGAACCCCTCTCCCGTCTTTGTCTAGGAGCCTCTGGACAAATGTCCCGCGGCATGCTTGCGAGTCATAAGTGCTTGTTATTACTCAAGAGAACGGATGCCAACTATCTTCTGAATCTGCACTTCTGGTGACACTAGACAGGAGAGACACTGCTGCGGGAGCCAAACGAGAACAAAGAAAAGCGACCTCTTTGTAGAGGTCGCCACAGGAACTAGTAGTTTGCTCGCATCGACGTCTAGGCGTCGATCTCCAACTCCTTCGGGGACTGTGCTCCGTGAGGATGCACGGGCCCTTCATAGATTTTGAGTTTACGAAGCATGCTCTTTCCCATCTTGCTCTTGGGAAGCATTCTTCGAACGGCTTGTTTCATGGGGAAGGTGGGGCGTCGTGCGACCAGTCGGCGATAGTTCATCTCTTTCAGTCCGCCGATGTAGCCACTGTGACGCTGATACAGCTTCTTATTCCACTTATCTCCCGTCAAATCGAAGCGCTCGGCATTGATTACGATTACGTAGTCTCCGGTATCGACGTGGGGCGTGTAGATGGGCTTATGCTTGCCCTGCAGAATGACGGCGATTTCGGTCGCTAGCCGACCCAATCGCTTGCCATCCGCATTAACGACATACCAATCTCGATTCCAGCTCTTGCCCTTCTCTTCATTCTTCGCCACAAACGTCCGTTGCATCTCACCGCTCCTTAACAAGTTCTCAACAAGAGTGCGATTATATCTACGGGGAATCCCTGTTTCAAAGGCACCTTACCTTTTCACCATCGTCGCCTCGGGTTCGGGACCGACAGAAACGATGTCAATCGGCACCTTTACATCCTCCTCGATCAGTTGGATCAATGCCATCACCTGCTCAGGCAAGTCACTTACATCACGAATCTCAGAGATCTGCTCGCTCCACCCAGACACGGTCTCATATTCCGGCTCGCACCGCTCTAACACCTCTGCTGATAGGGGAAAGGCCGTGATGGATTGGCCGTCCAGGTTGTAGGATCGGCAGACCTTGACCTCATCAAAACCAGACAACACATCGAGCTTCGTGATCGCCAACTCTGTGCAGCCATTGAGTTGAATCGCATATCGAAGCGCCACCAAGTCAAGCCATCCACAGTCTCGCGGACGCCCCGTGGTCACACCAAACTCTCCACCAATCGAACGAAGCCGCTCTTCCAATTCTCCGGATACGCATGTGGGAAAGGGGCCCGCCCCGACTCGTGTCATATAGGCTTTGAATACACCCAAACGATGGTCGACTTGCGGATTGGAAATGCCAATCGAGTTCCCGAGGCCAGCAAACGTCGTCGATGAGGAGGTCACAAAGGGATACGACCCATGATCGACATCAAGCAGTGTTCCTTGGGCCCCTTCGAACATCACAATCTGCTCTGCAGCCATCGCTTGTGCGATGGCGCCTGCTGCATCGCCGATGAAGGGCAACAGAGGCTCGGCAACCGTCAACTGTTCCTCAAGCAACGTACGGGCGCTAAGGGACTGAATCTCCTGAGACTCCGGCCATGCCCTCTTCAGCAGGTCCAGTCGCAGCTCCAATCGCTGGAGCGCGATGTCTGGGTGCAGCAGATCGCCGACACGGATTCCCACCTTGGCCGCCTTATCGCGATACGTCGGGGCAATGCCACGGCGCGTTGTGCCAAAGTGCTTTCCGCTTCCCTCTAGCTCCTCAAGATCCCGATGGTAGGACATGATGACATGGGCATTCTCGGCGATCAGCAATTTCGGCTTCCATCCGAGATGTTCAGACAACATGTCCCATTCTTCTCGCAGAATCCTCAGGTCGATGACCATGCCGCTGGTCAGCACAGAGGTTGTATCAGGATAGAATGCGCCAGCGGGGATCAGATGCGTTCCGAATTTTACGCCACGGTCAATGACCGTATGGCCGGCATTCGGACCGCCATTAAAGCGCACGACCATGCTAGCATCCTTGGCCAGCAAGTGCGTAATCTTCCCCTTTCCCTCATCTCCCCATTGCAATCCTAGAACTGCGGTAGCCATCATTCCTCCTCCGTCGCCTTCGCGTTTGGCGTTCGGCTCATCGCGACGGTGATCGACATGCCATCAAACTCGATCGTCTCTGAGTACTCACCGGAAACGGGGTCAGCCTCACTGACAGATACGGCCAGGATCTCCTCAGCAATCTCCTCGCGATTCGCTTGGACAAGCGCTGTCAACGCCTCGTCAGCGTCATACGTCAGCGCAATGCGATCCGTCACATCAAATTCCGCGTTCTTGCGAGCCATTTGGATCCGATGGGTCAGCTCGCGGACCAAGCCTTTCGTTCGCAAGCGATCATCCATCGTCGTGTCAAGAAGCACTCTGTTGCCAGCTTCCTCAGATAGAATCAGGTGCGCGGGCATGATCTTCTCATAAGCAATATCCTCGGCCCTCAGCTCTACTGAGCTTCCATCCAACTCAACGGTGACTGAGCCAGATGCCAACCGCCCATGCAGATCAACCGCGCTCTGCTGGCGGATCCAGGCACCGGCTTGATTCCCGAGTGGGCCCAATCGCGGACCCAGTGTCCGGAAATTGGGCACTGGCGTTTCCTCAAACAGCTCGTCAAGAGCTGTCAGCACCTCAACGGCCTCTACATTGAGTTCGGTTCGAATGAGCAGGATCAAATCCTCAGGCAAGGCCTCATCCGTCTTGCCTTCAATCACAGCGCGTGACAATGGCTGCCGCACTTTAATCTGTGCCTGGTTTCGTGCTTGATGTCCCAAGGCAACGATCTGCCGCACCTTGGCCATGTCTCGTTCCAGTTGCACATCGATTGGCGCACCGTCAACGTCTGGGTACGAACAGAGGTGAACCGATTCCTCAGAGCCCGCCGTTCGCAGCGACCGGTACACAGACTCAGAAAGAAACGGAATGAACGGCGCCAACAGCTTGGACACTTCGATCAATACCTCGCGCAACGTCGCATAGGCAGCAATCTTGTCGGGTCCCATGCCTCCCCGCCAGAAACGGCGGCGCGACAGCCGCACATACCAGTTCGATACATCCGATATGAGCATCTCAATCGCTGATGTGGATGTGATCACGTCGTAGGAATCCAATGCCTCGTTCACCGTCTTACCAGTCGAGGCCAATCGGGACAGGATCCAGCGATCCATGACGGATTTCGCCGCATCATCCGCTTGATGAATCTCAGGATCGAATCCGTCGATGGACGCATAGAGGGCGAAGAAGTCATAGCTATTGCGGATCGTGTCCAAGAAGCGATACAGCGGCTCCTTGATGTCCGCGTCACCCAGCCGCTTGGACTTCCACGGAGAGCTGGAAGAGTACAGATACCATCGCAGACAGTCGGCCCCGTACGACTCAATGGCATCCCAGGGATCAGTCACGTTGCCCTTGCTCTTGCTCATCTTGAGGCCGTTTTCGTCAAGGCCCAGACCCGTGCCCATGCAATTCTTGAATGGGGCCACTCCGTGAATGATGGTGCTGGTGGCAAGTAGGGTATAGAACCAACCTCGCGTCTGCTCCATCGCTTCACAGATGAAGTCAGCAGGGAAGTTCTCCTTGAACAGCTCTTCATTCTCAAACGGATAATGCCACTGTGCCGAGTGCATGCTGCCCGAGTCGAACCACGCGTCGATGACATAGGGCACGCGCTCGGCTTGCCCTCCGCATGCTGCACATTTCAGATACACACGGTCTACATACGGACGGTGCAGTTCCACGGACGCCGCAAGTTCGGGATCAAGCGCTCGCTCCACGAGTTCTGCCCGGCTTCCAACGCTCGTTACTTTTTCGCAATCGTTGCATACCCACAGGTTCAGCGGCGTACCCCAGTAGCGATCGCGAGACAGGGCCCAGTCGCGCAGATTGGCGAGAAATCCGGCCAAGCGACCTTCTCCTACGTGCGCAGGATGCCAGTTGATAGACGCGTTGTTGGCAATCATCTCGTCCTTCAAGTCCGTGGTACGGATGTACCAGGAATCCCGAGCGTAGTACAGCAATGGCGTGTCGCATCGCCAGCAGAAGGGATAGTCATGCTCATAGGGATCAGACCGATAGAGCAAGTCGCGGGTCTTGAGATCCTCAATGATGCGTCCGTCCACGTCCTTGACGAATTCTCCGGCGCCCATCGGGAATTCATCCGTAAACTTGCCTGCCAGGTCGACGGGCTGAACAAAGGGGAGGCCCACTTCTTGCCCCAGCTGATAGTCGTCCTCGCCAAAAGCTGACGCGATATGAACAATGCCAGTCCCATCTTCCCTATTGACAAAATCCGCTGCATACAGGCGATGGGCTGCGGGATCCGCTGTCAGAACATAAGGAGGCTCATATTGAAGTCCGACCAGATCTGACCCAGGGAATTCCCGGAGGATCTCAAAATCGCCTTTCAACGTCTTATCCAACAAGCTCTCTCCCACAATAAGATGCTCGTCGCCCTGTCGCGCTTCGACATACACCGCGTCTGCAGCGACAGCTGCAGCTACATTGGCTGGCAACGTCCAGGGCGTCGTCGTCCAGGTGAGCACAGATGTACGTCCTTCCCCCGCCAGCTTGAAGACAGAACCTTCATCACTGACAACGGGAAGCCGCAGCATGACGGTCGGATCCTTGACTGTCTTGTATCCTTGAGCCACTTCGTGTGAGGACAGCCCTGTTCCGCAACGAGGGCAATAGGGAAGCGTCTTGTGTCCCTGATAGAGAAGACCACGCTCAAACATCTTATTCAGTTCCCACCACACCGTCTCGATGTATCCATCGGTATAGGTTACATAGGCGTCTTCGAAATCGATCCAGAAGCCCATGCGTTTCATCATGCGCTCCCAATCTTCTTTGTATTGCCAAACCGACTCTTTGCATTTCTGGACAAACTTCTCGACACCATAGGCCTCGATCTCTGGTTTGCTATTCACGCCAATGGCTTTCTCAATTTCAAGCTCTACAGGCAAACCATGCGTATCCCATCCAGCCTTGCGCGCAACATATTTGCCTCGCATCGTCTGAAAGCGAGGGAACAGATCCTTATATACGCGAGGCATGAGATGGCCAAAATGCGGCTTGCCATTGGCCGTCGGTGGCCCCTCGAAGAAGACATAGCGAGGTCCGCCTTTGGTCGCAGCCAAGGTCTTGGCAAAGGTATCGTGCTCTTCCCAGAACGAAAGGACGGCGGCCTCACGTTCACCCGGGTTCCGAATCAGTTTGTCATACCGTTTCATTGCGTTCTCCTTGCATCCAGCATAGCAGGCGTCACAAACAACGTCATATTCAACAAAGGTAAAGAAGACGGGGATGCCCCTAGCGGGGCTCGGTAATATAGATGATAAGTGGCTTAACTAGCGCTTTTCTTTCGTTCATCATGAATCACGCGCCATCATAGCTAGCCGAAAACGACAAGTCAAGAGCGGAACCGGGTTTTCCCACCACTAGATCGTGTAAACGTGCTCTCCTCGCTCAACACGACAGCTGTCCGTATTGCAGGCTGGACTAACGTTCGCGTTCGCCGTCCAATTCGCCCATTCCCAGCCTGTGCGGAGGACTTACACTAATCGCATGATGACGAAATTCTTCTCGAAGCCCATTCAGTTTCTCGTAATCCTCAGCCTACTCATCGTGCTCCTATCTGGTTGCATCGGACCTGACAGTGAGCCCACCGCTGTGCTGATGAGCGATGTCGTCACAGGCTCAGAGCCATTGGATGTGGGATTCAACCTATCGTTTTCCAGTCATCCAAATGGGAAGGACATCAGTTTCGAACTTGATTTCGGCGACGGCTCCTCTGTCATCAAAGGGATCGAATTCAGCATCATCCTGCACCATACCTATGAGAATGCAGGCACCTACATCGCCACACTCCTCATCGTCGATGAAGACGGTCTATCGGCAACCGACACCTTGACGATCACCGTCGACAGCGAGGGGCCCCACGAGGGCACAAGCATCGGCGACACAGCTCCTGACTTTGTTGGAAGCACAACGGACGGTGGAACGATGCAGCTATCCGACTATCGAGGCAGCGTCGTCATCCTCGATTTCTGGGGATCGTGGTGCACGCCTTGTCAAAACAGCATGCCTCATCTGGACGATTTAGTTACAGAATATGGTGATCAGGGGTTGGTCGTTGTCATCGTATCGACAGATGTTGATGAGCAAGACACGATCGACTTTCTCGCTTCCAGAGGCTTAACCCAGTTCGTCAGCGTATGGGAGTCAGGTGGAAAGAACGGCAACCCCATCGATCTCTTGTATGGCAACGTCGCCTATTACCCAACCACGTATCTTCTCGACCGACAAGGTGTGATTCGCTTCATCAGCGTCGGATATCCAGGCACATTGACGGACGCCATCCTCGAATCTCTCTTATAGAAGCACACAAGAAGGCAAACCTGTATTCGCGACGCCCCAGTGGCGTTTGTCTCTTACGAAGCAGTAGCTGCTTCAGTGCCAGATGCGCGGGAGGCACGTCGCAACCATAGAATGACAGCCACGGATCCTAGGCAACCGATCAGGCTGCCAAAGGGGAATACAGCACTTAATCCGAACACATCGACAACAGCACCACATACGACGGGGCCAATCATTTGGCCAGAAGCAAACGCAGATCCATGCAATCCAGCCAGTGTAGCCATCCCATGCGTTCGTCCGAGTTCCGTCCTGATGGCAAGGATCGAGGCACGCGAGAATGCGGACAGCATGCCGATGGAGAATACGACGGCCATGACACCAGCAAACGAACGCATGAAGGGAATGAGCAAGAGCATCAGTGGCGCAGCAAAGCTCCCGAGAATGATCTGCGG
>CAZKDW010000025.1:0-12799 GCA_964551625.1 uncultured Thermotogae bacterium
GTCGCCAAGATGGTTGGCAAGCGCGACCTCAAGTCACGCAAGCTGAACTCGCTAATCAAAAACAATGTCGACATCGAAAACAGTGTCCTCCTGACAGATCAGTACAAAGGATACTGCCACGTCTCGGACTTCATGCCCCATCGTTCAGTCAACCATAGCGTGTGGTATGTGGCGCCTGATGGCACGCACACCAACACAATCGAATCATTCTGCGCTTTGCTCAAGCGTGGAATCACAGGGCAGTTTCATCAGGTAAGTCGCAAGCATCTTCCCAAGTACATCGACGAGTTTTGTTATAGGCATAACAATCGCAAATCGGCTGACTTATTCGGCCTGACATTACAGAGAGGATTGGGGGTGGCGTAGATGAATAAGGAGCATATTCTAGAAGCAGCTTATGGCACAGCTGAGAAACCTCTAAAATTGGCGGGATTAGAGATTCAAGCCTATGTCTTAGAAGATGGAAGACGTGTTTTGTATCAGAGCCAAATGGTCCAGGCACTTGGGATGTCTCGTGGTGGCAGTGGTGGATCAGGAGGGGACCGACTAGCGAAATTCGTGGCTGGACAACGCCTAGAACCGTATGTAGAACAGGCTTTGCGCGATGTGACCGCAGACCCTATCCGATTCAAGACACCAAAAGGCGCAGTCGCTTATGGTTATGAAGCTACAGTGCTAGCAGATATTTGTGAGGCCGTACTGGCCGCAAGAGATGCAGGTGCGCTGCAACGGCAGCAACTACATATTGCCGCACAATGTGAGATTCTTGTGCGGGGATTTGCTCGTGTTGGGATAATTGCCCTAGTTGATGAAGTAACCGGATATCAGGAAGTTCGAGATCGCTTTGCACTTCAAGCTATTCTAGACAAATACTTGACTGACGAATGGGCGAAGTGGTCAAGAGTATTTCCTGATGAGTTCTATAAAGAACTATTTAGACTTCGTGGTGTCCCGTATCCGCCGCCAGGTAAGCACAAAAACTGGAGGCCGAGCTACATAGGCCACCTAACAAATGACATTGTATACTCGCGTCTCGCTCCAGGAGTCTTGAAGACACTCCGAGAACTCAACCCAAGAACGGAATCTGGACGAAGGGGCCATATGCATCACCAACACATGACGCCTGATTATGGAGATCCGGCATTGAAGGAGCACCTGTCTAACGTAATCTTCATGATGCGCGGATGCCGGAACTGGGAAGACTTCAAACGGAGATTAGAGTCTGCTGCGCCAAAGCAAGGAGACGATACCGTTGCCGCTTGATGTGTAGCCTAGTGTATCTTACTTCGCCGCAAGGCATGATTATTCAATCTGCTTCCGTTACACTAATTAATGGTGGGGTAGCCAAGAGACCTACGGCGGCCGCCTGAAAAGCGGTAGATCGATTCACAGTTGATCCGCGGGTTTAAATCCCGTCCCCACCTCGTGACCAATGTCCATTGAATTGTGCCTTCTGAATCTGTAGGATACTTACAACTGTGAATCGATCGGACAACTGTCCGTCGGTAGCTTGCGGGATTTCCCGCAACGAAAGATTTGGAGAAAGGCCCTTGTTTATCGAGGGCCTTTCTTCTTTCCTAATTTGCCCATTTCATTCCTTCTATGGTATTGTGGGTCAAGGAAGTCGCCATGCAAAAGACCGTCAGAATCCCGCATACACCAGTTTCTCCTGGCCTGGAAGTCGTTGGGGATATGGTTATGAAGGTTCACGTCCCATATTCCGCAGATAATATTACGATGTTGTTCAATCCCTATATCGCTGAATACATAGAGGAGGCACACAAGCCAGGAATCAAGGTGAGGCAAGTAATGGTCACTCAGCATACAGATGAGACTGAGAAAGCCATGTTCGACTTCGCTAACCATAATGAACGCCTCATCCTCATATCTGGGAAGAACTACACCGTGAAGCTGTTATCTATCGGTAAGGAGCGATTTGACGGGCAAGACTTTCCAGCTTTCGAGTTCCTAGTGAGCTGGGACTGACCAACTTCTGCTATAGACTTTACCAGTAGGCCATCTGTGTAAAATTTCCGAGTTACGCCATCAGAGGTCTGGCCAATGTCCGTCCACTCCCTTGTTTCCTGATGTGGATGCCAGACTTGTATTGATACGCCAGCATTCTCTTCCTCTCGTCGCTGTTCCTCCATCTTAAACCTCCCTACCGCCAACTAGGACAATCCGTGTCTCATGGTGATTTGTAGCACCAGTCGCGCATAGACAACTGCTGCTTCAACCAACTGAATAGCGAATGTTGCGAGTCCGAGCTTAGACCGGACAATTCCCTTCTTGTCTGATGCACCAGCAGAGCTATGGCAACAAGAGCCAACATCGGTTGCCAAGAGATGGATTGAGTCGAATATACTGAGCAGATTGCTTTGCGAGAGCGAATCTTTGCATGTCTCTTCCATGTTCCCTCATTTGCTCGATCGTTCAGTGCTATCGCGTGCTCTCTGTGCAATCCAGACTGGGAAGGCGTTTGCGCGCTAGGAAGTGATCAGATCGGTCGGGATAACAAGCCCGTGAGAAGTTTGAATGAGTCCTGTACGGGGAGCCAACGAGAACTACGGACTCCTTTATCGCCATGGCGAAGAGCGATACTGTAGATAGTATCAAGTGTCCCATGGTTCATGGCCTGTTCTGCTGCTTCCGATCCGGCTCCATGGGAAGGGCCTGTAGTAGCCAACCATGTGTTGTGCGATCTTCATGACTCCTCTAGTTTTTCGGCGCGTCGAGCCGAAATGCGGTCTAGTATTAAGGTTAGGGCAGTGCAAGGCACAAGAAGAAGCGACTATTGCCCATGTCTTTCTTCCAGTTTCCGGCTGAATATTTCCAGTACCTAGTGGTATTGTGGAGCATGGTTCTCTGGCCCAGGCATCCGACTTTCCAGATATATCCAACTTGCGTGAGTTCTTGGCAGATCCTGAATTTTAGATCAAGAGCTTGACAAATGCGCGATAAGTTGTCAAGATAAAGGCGAGATAATACCAAAGGGAATAGAAGAATAGAGCATGAGGCATTCATGAAAAAAACAAATGAACAATCGACGGGAGGTTCAGATGAGAGGATGCCAGCGTATACTTGTTCCACTAGACGGCTCTAAGCGAGCTGAACGTGCAGTTTCTCGCGCAATTGATATCTCTCGGTCACGAAAAGCTCGTCTCTTCCTTCTCCGCGTAATTGAGCCACCAGCGGCAGAGACTGTTGTGGCTGTAGGGCCTCTTGCAGCTTCATCGCCTGCATCTCTTGGCCTGATTAGTGAGGCGCAAGAGCAAGCACAGGCAGAAGCGCAAGAGTATTTGAGTGTATTGAGCTGTCGGCTCACAGAGAAAGAGGATATTGAATGTGTTCCATTGATCGAGAGAGGGCGTGTTGTGAAGAGAATCGCTGAATCAGCTGAACGCGTGCATGCAGATTTGATTGTCATGACGAGTCGTAGACGCACGGCCTTGGCAACAGCCATATTTGGAAGTGTTTCACTCGATGTGCTTCACCGAGTACGGTGCCCAGTTCTATTCGCTCCAATGGCCTAGAAGCCAACGGGAAATTAGCAAATCTGCAAGGATTTCGCTTCATCCTGGACTCTGAATTCCCCCTCTTGGAGTTCATATCTGCTGAAGCGGCCTGCGGAATCCTGCGATGTGGGAAACGAACGAAGGAGGCAGTATGGAAGCGCTTCGAGCAATCGTAACGCGGCGGACCACGAAGAAATTTGAAAAGACAGATACGGTATCTGAAGAAACTACGATGAAGCTTCTACGGGCGGCCATGAGTGCTCCTTCTGAAGATAAGGCCAAACCATGGCACTTCGTCGTTATCAGGAGTAAAGAGGAAATTCGAAATCATGCTGTTCTCCTCAAAGCTCCGAAAACGCTACAGTCGGCAGCAATGGCCATTGTGGTTTGTGCTGACAGCAGCCAGCAGGATCAAATTGGCCATTGGGCGATTGATTGTGCAGCTGCAACGGAGAATCTTATTTTGGCAGCTCATGCCAAGGGATTGGGGAGCATTTGGAGGCGAGTATTCCCTTCGAAAAGACGGATGAAGATGATTGGCGATCTGCTTAAGACACCCAATCACATTACGCCCTTTTCTGTGATCTTCCTTGGGAAGCCCGAAAAGGCGATCAATCTGCGTGCAGCTCCCTTGGTAGAGAGTCAGATACACCTCGAAAACTGGTGAACCCAATCAAGAATAAGCAGCGTCAGTAGGTGTGGTCACAGATATGCTCCTAGCAAACGGCTGTGACGGCACCTCCTATTTACGTTGAGATATAGCTGCAAGATTTACGCAAGGATGTGAAAGAGATGAATCAAGTAGGTGTGGATCTAGAATTACTGATGATTCGAAAGCAAGATGGGCTTCCCCGCTGGCTAACAGCTGGAGGACTGGCAAGGTTTTTGCATCAGTCTCTAAAGCCGTATGAAGATACGTTGGAGGAGATTCAGTGTGCTCTTGAAAGAGTGTTGCTGACGAAATCGGGTCGTGGTGGGTTCGTTCTCTTGGCAGTTCATGAAGAAGCAGTGCAGGGGGCAGTAGTTATCCACTTCACTCCCTGGAGTGGCTATGTTCCTGAGAATCTCCTTCTCTATGTGGCAGTCGATCCAAAATCAAGAGGCTGTGGAATAGGGCGCAAGCTGATTCGACAGGCGCTATCCAGATGCGCTGGAGACATTAAGCTGCATGTGGAGTACGACAATCCTGCAATAAGACTCTATGAGAGGCTCGGTTTTTCGTCCAAATATGCAGAGATGAGGTATTCTTCATGAATCGGTTAACAATCGATCTTGAAGCCCTCAAGCACAACATTCGCGTAGTATCGGGCTGGGTCGATAAGCATTCTGCCAAGCTCACCGTTGTGACAAAGGCACTGTGCGGTCACGCGGGACTTCTTCAGGCGATTCGTTCTTTTGGCGTTCAGTCTGTTGGGGATTCCCGCATTGAGAACCTGCGTGCGATTCGCCTACACATGCCCAATGTGGAGTCATGGTACTTACGGCCTCCGCACGCATCTGCTTTGGGTAAGCTTCTTCCATTGTGTGATGTATCGTTGAATAGCGAATTGGAAACGATTCGCGAGATTGATTCTGAATGTCGCAGAACTGGAACGACGCATCAAGTCGTACTGATGATGGAGCTAGGAGATCTTCGTGAGGGCGTATTGCCAGGAAGACTTCTTGACATGACAGCCAATATCCTTCGGATGCCAAACATCAGATTGGTGGGGTTGGGGGCTAATCTTGGCTGTCTGAGTGGGGCAATACCCATGGCTGAAGAGCTTGCACAGATCAGCCTCTATCATGAGCTTCTTGAGCTGAAGTATGGAATATCGATTCCGTACGTGTCAGCAGGTACCAGCGCGGCATTGAGGCTGATGGCTTTGGGGGAGCTTCCAAAGTCGATCAACCATTTTCGAATTGGAGAGGCGATTCTATTGGGCACTGATCCCGTCACAGGGGATCCACTTCCAAATCTGCGGAGTGATGTCGCTACACTCGAGGCAGAGGTCGTGGAAGTGAAGGAGAAGCGGCTCATTCCGTCCACCGAAACCGGAGACACGCCCTTTGAAGAACTGGAGACAACACAAGATATAGAGCCTGGGCAGCGAGGCTATCGCGCCATTGTCACCGTTGGTCATGTTGATACGGATATCAATGGCCTTACACCACTTAATCCAGAGATTACCCTTGCAGGAGCAAGTAGTGATGTTGCCGTTCTTAATCTGGCTGATGGGGCGGATGCTGCTGGCCTGGGGGAAACAATCAGCTTTCGTCCTAACTATTCGGCATTCGTCCGTCTCATGAATAATCCCTATACAGAGAAGATCCTGGGCGGCGTGGCACAGAGCTAAGATCGCCGAGGGCACTCAGAGGAATAGCAAATTCCTTGTGAGGGATGCGCGATACATCATCGAGTAGTGCCAAGCGAGAAGGACAGATGAGTACAAAACCATGAGAAGGAGAGGATGCTAACCGGGCCAGAACACACCTATGAAAGCGTGGTCCAGGCAGCCGTGAATGAGTACGTGCATGTCCTCACGTATCGGCTGAACCGGAAGCTTGACTATTGGTTGCTAGAGGGACTTGCAGCCTACCTGGCAGAACAGATTCCCGACGATGCCGTTGTCCGAAGCGCGGCAGAATCGATTACCTACGAGCAATTCTCTAGTACCACTGCCATACAGTTTGCCAACGTGGGCGGGTACGCGCTGGCCTACACGCTGATTTCCTATCTCAAGCGGACGTATGGCTGGGACCAAGTCATGGCTCTGGCCGTGCCAGGGGCTACCTATGAAACAGTGCTCGGTCTCAGCAAGCACGAAATGTTCGACGCGTGGCGAGTGCACATTCTAGAGGAGTAGCACAGAGAGCCAACCGATGATGCGAAGGGCGGTTTGGAGCCTGAGTACTCGAACGCTACGGCATGTATGCGCTCTAAGAGCCTAAGTCGGCAGGTACCACAAGTCCATAAAAGTTTGAAGCCAATCCTCTACGGGGAGCCAGCACCTGAAAGCCTTTGTCATACAGGCGTTCAGGTGGTTGCTGTTGATCGAGAGAGCAAATGTGACTGTGCTTCGTCGAGTCAAGATCGTTCTCAGTGGGTTTGTAAATCCTCCTATGTTAGTGCAGTGCTCATGGATGATTCCTTAAACCCTCAGCTGGACAGAACGATCGCGCTAACTGTCCCTCCTATAAGTGCTGCCAAAGAGCTGGCAATGATGGGCCATCTTCCTCCACCTCCGAGACTACTCAGGGCGGAGTGAGCGAGCATGCCCAGCGCACACAAGTGGAGAGAAACGCCCCAGGGTGTATTCCTCAGTAATCCAGAGGTCGATAGAACGAGGAGGCAAGCTGTGCAAAACTCTGCGCAGATCCGCGACGCTGCTCCTCTCTGTGAAAGCCGCACAGCGCCTCCACCAATCATCCGTAGTTGTTTCCCTCGGACAAGCAGAAGTAGTGGCCAGAGAATCCCAGCAGCAAAGCCGAACACGATTACAAAGAGCATACGTCCCATCTCCCTGATAAGGTGCGGCGGCGCATAGATTGCTGCTCAGATGGTCGTGCTGTGCGCCAAGGCTCCTTGAACATCGCCGCGCTGCCGCGCCGCGCTGTGCCACAAGAGAACACAGCATCAGCAACCTGAGGGGCAACAGCTCGATGCGCTTTGTCTGCACGATCTTCAAGCGGAATGTGGAGGCAACGCGCGAGATCAGACACAATGGCCGTCCTTTTCTATCTGCTGCTCCGTCGGACATACAAGAAGCACCGGGTGCTTGATCCGACGAAGCACATCGAGTGCCAGTTCTCTATGAAACAGGGATGTGAGCACCGTTCGTCTGTGGCTTGTCATGATGACCAGGTCTACTCCGAAGTGATCGGCGGCGTTGGCAATGCACTGGGCCGGATTTCCTTTGTCAACCAGCACGACACAACGAATGCCTTCCTTGGATTCTAGTTTCGCTTTCAGTCGCTTGAGATACGCGTTTGCCTGCAGCTGTTCTTTCTCTTGAGTTTCCTTGAGGATCATGCTTGCTGGGACTGATGCCGCAACAGCGGGTCCAGCTACGACAGCTTCCATCTGCGGAGATTCAATCACATGGAGAAGCAGCAGTCTTGCGTTCCTCACGCGCGCAAACTCTATCGCGTGTGGAAGAGCGTACTCAGACCAAGCAGAACCATCCAGCGGAACCAGAATGTGGCTATACATGACCTCTCCTTCTGGCGTTCAGTATGTCATTCTAAGAAACGACCTATATTGCATATGCCTATTCTGAAGGGTAATATATCCATTATGGAATCGCAAGAAACGAATTCTTAAGTCCCGAATATGAGAGGTGCTCGATTGGTCAATCAGGCGTGGCAATACATCGTGGTTCATTCAGACAAGGTTCTTGAGTGGACTTGGCAACATCTCCAAATCGTCCTCATCGCCAATGCAGTAGCCGTAGTCCTTGGCGTCTTGATCGGCATGTGGGTCTCCGGCAAAGGAAGGGAGCAGATTGCAGACGGCGTTATCTATGCGGCAAGCATCCTGATGACGATCCCGTCTCTTGCTCTGTTCGGCATTCTGATGGGTGTGCTGCATGCAATGTCGCTGCCCTCCATTGGGATGCTACCGGTCGTGATTGCACTCACGCTGTACGGGCTGCTTCCAATCATCCGCAATACGCACACGGCCCTTCGGGAAGTGGATCCGGCGATGATCGAAGCCGGGTGCGGAATGGGGATGAATGGCCTTCAGTTGCTGCTGCGGGTCAAGATGCCGCTCGCCGTGCCGGTGATCCTTGCAGGTCTTCGGCAAGCAATGGTTATGAATATCGGTATCGCCGCGATTGGCTCTTACCTGGGAGCCGGAGGTCTTGGGCAGCCGATCTTCCGAGGGCTGGCGAACTACAGGAAGGACCTCGTACTGGCCGGAGCCATCGTGGTCTCAGTGTTGGCTGTCCTGACAGATCTTGTTATGGCTGGCGTGGAGAAGCTGGTGACCCCCAAAGGGGTTCGGACTGGGAGGAAATCGTGATTCGACTAGAGCACGTCTCGAAGGTCTTCTCCGACGGAACCGAGGCTGTGAAGGATCTCTCACTCGACATCGCGGAGGGCGAGTTCTGTGTATTGCTGGGTCCATCTGGGTGCGGGAAGACAACCAGCCTTAAGATGATCAATCGCCTGATTCCAAGTACGGGTGGGAAGATCTACATCGACGGCGTTGACACCCAGCAGAAGAATGTCAACGAGCTGCGTCGAGACATCGGCTACGCCATTCAGAACATAGGCCTCTTCCCGCATTTAACCGTGGCGCAAAACATCTCGACGGTCCCGATGCTCAAGCACTGGCCGCGTGACAGGCAGCGCAAGAGGGCCCGAGAGCTTCTTGATCTGATCGGGATGCCGCCCGACACGTTTATTGACCGATATCCGGCAGAACTCTCTGGAGGGCAGCAACAACGCGTTGGTGTAGCAAGGTGCTTGGGAGCTGACCCTCCCATTCTGCTGATGGACGAGCCTTTTGGTGCTATCGATCCAATCACACGGCACAAGCTTCAGGAGGAGTTTCTCAAGATCCAGGAGCGGTTGCAGAAGACGATTGCTTTCGTTACGCACGACATCGACGAGGCCATCAAGATGGGCGACATGATCGCCCTGATGAAGGACGGCGAACTCATCCAGTATGCCGATCCAGCCACGCTCCTCGCTGAGCCAAAGGATCGATTTGTCCGCGATTTTGTCGGTGCCGACCGCGTGCTGAAGGGGCTGCGTCTGCTCCGGGCTAGAAATGTAATGAAGGCGCCGAAACTGACAATTCGACTTGATGAGTCGGTAGAGAGTGCGATCCATATCATGGACGAGCGACAGCGCAGCTGGATCCCAGCGATCGAAGACAACGGCCGATTTCTCGGCTGGATCGAACGGGAGGATCTGGAGTCCTCCGCGAGCCTTGCCGAAGCACTGACGCCAGCCATTTCTACAGCCACTCCACGAACGCCGCTGAACGAGGCGCTTTCGATGATGCTCGGGAGTGCAACGGGGGCAGTAGCTGTCTTGGACGATGCGGATCAACTCGTGGGGCTGTTATCGTTCAGTGCCATTCGAGAGGTCCTCGCGATTGACGACGAGAGTGAGGATGAATGAGACGTCTGATTGTTCCGCTAATTCTCTCTTTCGTGCTCCTTGGGATCACGGCGTGGGTGACGTCTCTGGGGACTGTCGGCATCTATCGGATTCCGCAGTGGAATGAGGTGCTCGTCGCGACATTCCAGCACTTACAGCTTGTCTTGGCTGCTGAAGGGCTCGCGATTCTTATCGGTGTTCCCATCGGGTTCGTTGTCTCGCGCCGCGCCTTGCGCTGGATCGGAGCGCCTCTCATGGTTCTGACGAACATTGGGCAGACGATTCCGACGCTGGCGTTGCTCGCTCTCGTGTCGATCATCCTCGGCTCGGGGTTTCGCGCAGCGGTGGTAGGACTGCTAATTTACGCGCTTCTGCCGATCGTCCGGAATACCTACGCCGGTATCCAATCAGTAAGCCCAGTAGTGATCGAGGCAGCGCAAGGCATGGGATTGTCTCGTTGGCAGGTGACAGCTCGCGTTGAATTGCCGTTGGCTCGTCCGGTTGTCATTGCCGGCATTAGAACCTCGATGGTCGTGAACGTGGGAACTGCCGCAGTAGCCGGGATGATCGGAGGCATCGGTCTCGGCAAGCTAATTACGATTGGGATCTCTGTCAACGTCTTCGAGTTGATGATCCAGGGCGCCGCGCCAGCGGCCGCCCTGGCGATCCTGCTTGATGCCATACTCGGCCTTGCAGAGCGCTGGATGACTCCGCGGGGCCTCCGAAAAGAAAGCCCTCGACAGGGCAAACGTCTTGCCAAGGTAGCTCAACGGATGTCGTAGGACGCGCACTACGCGCGAGAACTGGAAGCACATTGGCTCCCGTCATCTTGTCGGGGAACCAAGAAGGTGGCCGTGCCGAGCGGCATGGACCAATAAGAGATCGAACACACTACAAGGAGGAATACATGCAACGAATGAAACTAGCAATCACAATGCTTGCGATTGTCGGACTAGGACTCTCTGCCATGGCAGCGGACATCACGGTAGGTGCGAAGAACTTCACAGAGCAGTACGTTGTGGGAAATCTGATCTACATTCTGCTTGAGGAGAACGGTTACGATGTTGAACTACGGGAAGGAATGGCCACAACTATAATCCGCGAAGCAATGGTCAGCGGAGAGGTTGATGTGGCGATGAGCTACACTGGCAATGGTTGGTTGCTCTTCCCGGAGGGTGGCAACGCCTACGCTGGCGAGACGCAACAGGAGATGTACGAGAAGGCACGTGACCACGACGTAGCCAACGGTCTCACCTGGCTTGAGCCGATCTGGTGCAACAACACCTATGCGGTTGCGGTCACGAATGCGTTTGCCCAGGAGAATAACGTCTACTCAGTCAGCGCATTTGCCGACTACGTGGATGAGAACGACGGAGATGTCCCGTTTTGCACGACGTTCGAGTTCTATGCACGACCGGACGGGCTTCTCGGTGTGCAACTTCATTACGACTTCGCCTTCAAACCGTCGGCCATTAAGACCGTTCTTGCGGGACTCACATTCGAGCCATTGATCAACGGCGAGGTGGAAGGAACAATCGTGTTCGGTACGGATCCGATCGTCGCCAAGGAGAATTGGGTTGCACTACAGGATGACAAGAACTTCTGGCCCCCCTACGACCTCGCTCCGGTCGTTCGACAAGAGATTCTCGACGAGTATCCGGAGATCGAGGGACTGCTCAGCAGCCTTGTTGCTGCCTTTCCAAGCGACCCTGCGGAGGCACGAGCGGAGATGACCGCTCTCAACGCCAAAGTTGATGTTGATTTTCTTGAACCTGAGGATGTTGCACGGGAATGGTTGGAAGCCAAAGGCCTAATCTAGACGCTGATCCGTGTATATCTCACACTTTGCGGGGCGGGCATCTGGCCCGTCCCGCAGCTTTGTATATCTTCATGTTTGCTGTACTACAGCGCTTGTTGGACAATAGGTGGAGATCATGAGTCCCCAACAAATGAGGTCTGAGAAACACGTCATCGGATACTACCGTCCTTTCCCATGGAGCCGGATCGGTGTGGAGCGTTCAGGGAGCAGTTCTGCCTTGAAGATGCTTCGCGCATTTGCTAGGGAGGAAGGGTTGAGGCTTCAACGATTTTTGGTCGAGACTGACGAGCAGATCAAGCGTCCACTTGATGACCGCATCGTTGGGTCAGAGTTATTGGCTCAACTGCGAAATTCCAAGGCAAAGGGGATCGCCGTTGCTCGACTTGAGCACGTGTTCACTTCGAGTGGGCAAGCGCTGAGTTCACTAGAGCGCTGGATGGATGAAGGTATATCCTTTTACTGTGCCCACTTCATTCTCGAATCCCCGCTTCTGTTGACGCCAAAGGGAACGCGTTTGAGCTCTCGTTCCCTGATTTCCGGACTTGCAGAGTTCCAACGGAGACTGGATTCCGAAGAAACGCGTCGTCGAGTCATCAATAAGAAGAATCGGGCATCTTGGACAGGGCGTGTGCCGTTTGGCTTTCGTCTTGAGGATGGTCGCCTTATTGAAGATGAAGATCGTATCGAGCGAATCCAGCAGATGAAGCGAGCGCATCGGAATGGGAGAAGCTATCGGCAGATTGCTGTTGCGCAAGGGATCTCTGTTGGCACCGCACACCGTCTCGTGAGGACGGACCTTCGAAGGCTCCGCAGGATCAGCAGAGTTGATTGTGCCCCTAGATGAAGCTAACGAGACGTTGTCTGTTTCGCGAATCCGCGAGTAGGGCGAAGGTTGGGGTATTCTCAAACATTCAGTGAAGACGAATTGCCGTGCAAGAGTCAGATTGTTGCGCGCATCGAGAGGCATAATCTCGTAGCCTTCCGCGCCGAGCTAGCAAGAAATGATTGCATGAATACAGTCATGGCAGATACTGAACCCAAGCTAGCTTTTCACTTCGAAAGCGCCGAGTTTCTTGCCGAGTTTCATGGCGTGTTCGTTTCCCTCAAGGCATTCCAACACATTTTGAGACATGTTGTCAATTTGGCGATGGCCCATCTATTACGGCAAGTACACTGTGAAAGGGCAACTCCTGGCGTTGGAGTGTTCCGCCCCGCAATGAAGTGAAAATGTAACTTCGCATGTCTTGCGTCTTTTCTTTTCTCATGCTAAAATAGGCACACTTTACCCCCTCCTTCCGTGCCTGACCCGGCCTTAGTGCAGGGCGCGGATCTACTACGGGGTTGGCGAAGACAGCACAACGCTCATCGCGCT
>CAZKDW010000026.1:0-12727 GCA_964551625.1 uncultured Thermotogae bacterium
TCACGAGTGTGGGGCAAAGCAATGTCGCCCCATTGGGCATTTTCCCCTCTCCTCCTGAGAGCAGTGAGCTTGAAGTACGAATCTGGGTCGATCAGGGAGCTTACCAAGTTGGTGAGCCCATCGTCATAAGCTATGAGGTCAACGAGGCAGCCTACATTTACATTTGGGATATCTTGCCAGATGGAACTGCCGTTCAAATGTTTCCGAATTCCGCTCCGGGAGGATCAGAGAACCACGTTCAAGCCGGAGAACATACGGTCCCGGGCAACTGGCAGATTGCCCCACCCTACGGAACGGAATATGTACAGATTCTGGCGACAACATCTCCCGTAGATCCATTCTCCTTCTTCTCGCCGGATCCGCAGGCGTTTCAGTCTCAGATTGAGGTCCAAATCCTCGGAATCTTGCCTGTCACAGAAACAAGCTGGGACTTCACGTCTTTTGAGATTGTCGAAGAACCGCCAGCAACGTATGGGACACTCATCATCAACTCGACGCCTTCTGGCGCGTTGATTTATATTGACGGAGACTATGCTGGCTACACGCCACGCACGCTTCATGTATCTCAGAATTTTCATCAGATTAGCGTGACCAAGCCCGGCTATCTAGGATGGCAGGCCGCCACGTTGGTCATCGGTGGCATCACGCGAACCATTGACGTAACACTGGTTCCGCTGGTTCCGCTATTTCCGACAAATACAACGCCAACAGCCAGCTTCTCATACACACCGACGAACCCCCCTGTGGGCGCGTGGGTACAGTTCGATGCTTCGGGATCCAGTGACTCGGATGGAACCGTTGCTAGCTACGCATGGAACTTCGGAGATGGCACGACAGATTCGGGTATTGGGATATGGCACCGCTTCAATACACCTGGTACTTACATCGTAACCTTGACAGTGACTGATGATGACGGGGCTAGCGATACGATGACGCAAGCCGTTCAAATAGGAACGAGCAATCAATCACCGAATGCCGCCTTCTCAGCAACACCGACCAATCCATTGGTTAATGCCTGGGCGCAGTTCGATAGCTCAGCATCGGCAGATGCAGACGGAACGATCACCAGTTACGCATGGAATTTCGGCGATGGATCGACGGGAACCGGAAGTCTCGTATGGCACAGGTTCACAACATCTGGCACCTACATCGTGACCTTGACGGTTACAGACGATGATGGAGCAACCGATTCTAGCTCTCTGGCCATCCAGGTAGGTCCATCCAATCAATCGCCAGTTGCCAACTTCACATTCGCGCCGACCAATCCTCAGATCAATGCCTGGGTACAGTTCGATGGCTCACCGTCTTCGGATCCAGATGGCTCCATCGCGAATTACGCCTGGAACTTCGGCGACGGCACGTCTGACACGGGCAGCCTTGTCTGGCACCGATTCTCAAGTGCCGGAATCTATGCTGTCACCTTGACAGTCACAGACAATGATGGCACGACAGCCGCGCATACACTGACGATTCAGGTTGGAGGCACAGTGAATGCTGCCCCAACAGCCAGTTTCTCCATCCTACCTGCAGCACCGACAATCGGCGAGTGGGTACGATTCGATGGCTCGGGATCAGCAGATACGGATGGTACGATCGCATCGTACCAGTGGTCATTCGGTGATGGAACATCACCCGTGACTGGCCCTATCGTCTATCATCAGTTCGCAAGCGCGGGATCGTATCTCGTGACTCTAACAGTCACTGACGATGATGGAGCAACCGATTCCTACTCACAGAGCATTGGGATGGGTTCCGTGCAGCAAGCGCCAGTAGCCCTATTCACGTTCGCCCCCATTGCGCCAGCCGTGGGCGAGTCCGTGGCATTTAATGCCTCCACTTCCTATGATCCTGATGGCGTCGTCGTTAGCTATGCATGGGATCTGGATGGCAATGGGGTTGATGACGCATTCACACCGACTGTCAATGCGACATACAACTCCGCTGGTGTAGCGATGGTACGCTTGACTGTAGTAGACAATGCTGGGCTATCCTCAACATCCACTCAGGCCGTTGTTATCACAGCAACCGGGTCAACGCCTGGCGTTCCTCTTATGGGGACAACACCGGGTGTATTTGTCTGGGGAACCGACTCCTGGCACTTGACAGTCAATGCGGGCGCCGGATGGTTCACGGCACACAACTATCGACTCGAAGTTCGTTCGGATGGCTCCTTCCAGAGCATCGGACAATCGTCAAGCGGAGGTGTCGTCCCTCTGGGCATCCTTCCCTCTCCTGTCAATGAAGGCAGAACGCTTGTCTTCAGCGGATCAGTTCAGGCAGGCAGCGTCGATTACGAGTTCCGAGTTCCCGACTCCAGCAGCATCTGGATGAAACTCGAACTAGATCTCGATGGGGATGGCATCCTCGAGACATCGTCCAGTTTCGTCTACCTGCGCCATTCGTTGGTCCATCCGCCGACATCACCGTTTGTGGTTGGACTTCCTAGCGGCAGCAGCGATGAGCTGACACCGAGCATCAACTTCCGCGTGGGATCAGCCATCGCCTATACAGAGACGAGCCGATTCGTCTTCTGGACAACGACAATCAGCAATCTGGAAGCTCAATAATCAACAGATAGCACTTCATCCAACGGGACCGCCCAAAAGGCGGTCCCGTTTTCTTATTCCCAGTTTTGTTGACACGTGAGACTGTCAACAGCCGGTACTTGGGGTCTCTCGCTCGTTATCACCCTCATGGGCGACAAAGGGAACCCACGCTTCACCCGTTGTTGTCGTCTGCAAACATCAAGCAGTAAGATAACAGTGCCATGGAAAATCGCAGCTTATCAATCGATTGGAGACTAGATCACCCGGCCATTCAGCGAGAAGGCTTCTTTGGAAGGTTCTCGTTTTCCGCTTATGACATCATCTTCGTCGACCCGTTGGAGATCTCGGACCGATGGGTCCATGAAGTGACTGTGAGCCCCGACGGCGTGCGCCGCGTTGTTGCGCACCATGATCGTGGTTTCAGCAAAACGTTAACAGCCTGGATGAGCAAACGTCGAGCAGAAACCGAAGATCTGCTTAAGCGTGCTGGCGGCATCGTCGTTTGCCGGCTGAGAACTCGCGGTGAGCCCCTAGAAATAGACGCTGGGTCCGCCCCCGCCGAACACCTCGACCGCTATAGCTGGCTGCCTAGCATCTCCCTGATTGATCGACATCATCAGCTCGTTTTCCCATCCAATGGGCGGTTCGTCCCTCGCCGAGGCCGGGACATTGTTGTCGAGGATTCAGTGAGCCCGTTTTCCGAGTACATCGAACGTTTCCAAGAGTTCTTCGTCTACGATGCCGTATATCAAGATCTTCTCTCCACACCCATCGATCGATTCACCCAGGTCTTGGCGAGGAACAAGGTAGGAGACGTCATCGCTCTAGAGATTCCATTCGACGAGGGACGGCTCATTCTCGTACCGCCAACAGAGGGCGTGGCCCCGTCGCACGAAGCGTCTGTGCTTCATGAAATAACGAATCGAATGACTGATCGGCCCGCATTCGCCGCGAGCCCAGATTGGCTTCCCGGATATCCGCTGCACGGTGAGGATGCGCTGACAGATGAACTAACACGGCTCGCAGAACGCCAGAGCGCCATCACCGAGAAACTGGCCGAGTTGCGCGCCAATTGGGAAGAGACGACACGCCATAAGCGCATGCTGTATACCAAAGGTCGATTCTCCTTCTTGCCAGCAATTGCAGACGGATTCCGCGAAATAGGATTTGATGTCGAAATCGACGACGGCATACTCATGCTTCGCTCCCAAGAGGGAGATGCCCTCGTCGTAACAGCTGCAGCCGAAGGCGCAAAGGTCGAGCTTCCTGCCTACAGGCATCTCTTGCACTCTGTCGATCAAGCTGTAACAGATGGAGACGGCCGCATGAAGGGCATCCTCGTTGTCAGCGGCTCACGCGAACTCGATCCCAAACGACGGACGACACAATTCTCAGAGGGTGTGCTGCGAGGATGCACGGACCAGGGATACTGCATCCTCTCCAGCTACCATCTCTTCAAACTCGTACAAGCCGCACTCAAATCCAAGCGCAAGGATCACGCGAGCGTTCGCCGCCAATTGATTGAATGCGAGGGCGAGTTCCGAGGGGTAGAGGTTAAGTGAGCTGGGTCCTCTTCTTAAGTCTTCTTCTTATCCCGATCACAGCGGTCTTATGTCACGGATATTCTCGCTGGATGTCGAATCGATCCCTAGGACAACAGATCCGCAATGCTGGCCCTCTATCCCATGCGGTTAAGGCGGGCACACCAACCATGGGCGGGATCGTTGTACTGCTTTGTTGGTTCTGCATCGTACTATTTTTGGGGATTGTGAAGGGATGGCCTCCCTATGGGAGCTTCGTCCTGTCTGCAGGCCTAGGATTTGGAGGCTTGGGATTCGCTGATGACGTCATCAGCCTCCGAAGGAAGCATTCGACAGGACTGACCGGCGGACAGAAGATCCTACTTGGCAGCCTGCTTTCCATCGGTCTCTTCCTTGCCTTCAGAGATCAGATCATGATTCCCCAGCAAATCCCATTTTCTGGCTCACAGCTTGTATTGCCACCGATCGCCGGTCTATTCCTCACGTGGGTTCTATTCGCCGCCTCAACGAATAGCGCCAACCTGACAGATGGCCTCGATGGATTGGCCGGCGGTGTCTCGATCCTCATCGTAGGGGGCCTTCTTGCCGCCTTCCCTTCGGCAGCAAATGCAGTGCTCATTCTCCCTCTGATCGGATCCTTGGCCGGGTTTCTGTGGCTGAACACCTATCCTGCTAGCCTGTTCTTGGGAGACGTGGGGTCTTTCGCTCTTGGCGGGATCATAGGATCCTTGGCGTTGGCCAACGGCGCCGCTTTCTTGCTTCCGATTCTAGCAGGAATCTTTGTGCTTGAGTCGCTGTCTGTCATCCTTCAAGTCGGCATTTTACGCCTTACAGGCAAGCGTTTATTTCGAATGAGTCCTTTCCATCACCATTTCGAGGCAACGCCTGATCGCGGACGAACGCACTGGTTGCCTTCCTTTGAATGGCCTGAGTCCAAGGTCACAGCACGATTCATGATGATCCAACTGGGATTTGTGTTCCTCGCAATCTGGGCGGCCAGATTCCATGGGTGAATCCCCGTAATCAGGGAGAGAAAAGAAACAATCGCTGTACCGGAGGTGGGATTCGAACCCACACGAGGGGTGAACCTCACAGGATCCTGAATCCTGCGCGTCTGCCAGTTCCGCCACTCCGGCTATCATGTGAAGTTTAGAAGGACAGGGAAACAGATTCAAGCGCCATTCGCAGCCTCTACCTACAGTCGACCACGCGCCGTCTCTTGCAGAGAAGCCGTCTCTTAACCGAAGCCCTTCCTAGAAGCATGTTTGATGAAGCACACACGAACGCTAATCGCCTATAGAAGCTGCGGACGAACAACGTCAAACTCTTGGTTTCCTTTGTAATATCGGTTACAATACTGGACGTCTGACCCCGAACAACGGGTGATGAGCGAACAGCAGCAAGGGGGACAGACGTGTCGGATTCGAGCAATGTTATCGCAAGAGGGGGTAGGCATGGCTGATCTCAAAGACTTCCGGATTTTCTCCGATCTCAAAGACAAAGAACTGGACAAGCTTCGCGAGAACATCCGAACCATCAACTACGGACGCGGAGAGATCATCTTCCAAGAGGGTGCGCCTGCATTCGGCTTCTATCTCATCTTTGATGGCATGGTTAAATTGGTCAAGCGTAGCATGCGAGCCAAGAGCCAGATCCTGAAGATCGCCGGCCCCGGAGAGATCCTCGGAGAAACAACTCTGTTTGACAAAGGCAGCCATAATGCATATGCCAAAACGCTCGATGCTGTCACTGTCGGCTTCCTTGAACGCGGAGATTTCTTCTACTTCCTCGAGCGACATCCTAAGACGATCTTCCGTGTCTATGAACGTCTTTCTGAAGAACTAAAGGCATTCCAAAACAAACTAGCAGAACGTTCCTACTCTTCGAGCAAAGAACGTCTGGCTCGCTTAATCCTCCATTTGGGGAAGAGCGGTGTTGAGCTTTCTCGCGCAGAACTCGCTGAAATGGCGGGTGTCTCTTCCAAGACAGCCATTCGAACGTTGTCTGAGCTAGAGAGCCGCGGCATCATCTCTATCGAAAGTCGCAAGATAAAGATCTTGAGAGAGCCCTATCTGCAGAAAATCATTGAGCCAGCAGCCGCTGGCCTCAATCCGAATCTCATCATCTAGCAGACGTTCACGAACAACGTCCCGTTTCCAGGTGATCAGTGTCCTTTCTTTGTGTGCGCTGCGTTCCTACCGTTGACGTAGGCACACACACACACGAGCCTGCTCTCAAACCTTGAAGGACAGGTGAATCTTGGCTAGCGGACTGAATTCTACGGAACGCACGATTATTAGCAGCGTTTCCTATGTTGTGGCATTGGTTGTGAGTATTGTGATGGACCGCATGGGCATCGCACTCACACCCGTTATCTTTATTGCCTTCTCCTTTCCATTCCTATTTGCAACCCGAACCCTCCATCTGAAGCGAACACTTCTCGTTGGTACAGGCATCTCAATCACCGGACTACTGCTCCTCTTATTCTTTGAGAGCCAAGCTGTTATTGCTTTGATCACGTTTCCCCTCTTCTACATGTCTGCCAGCGGCATCATCGGATGGTTCAATGAGCGCCGGCAAGCCAAGCGCGCCATGTGGCAACATCCGCGCTCTCTCAAAGATCGAAATGACGAAGAAATGTTCGAGCCCTCCCTCAATATTCTTCACTTTGTAGATCGAGAGGGCACAATCGTCAGGAGAAACGAAGCCTCGAGGACTGCGATCGGACATCCTACGCGTCGATCACTTCAGCTAGCTGAATATGTTCATCCTGACGACACGGTGAAGATCAAAACGGAACTCATCCGACTATTCGATCGCGGTGAAGTTCGTAGTATCGAGACCCGCTTTGTATCCGAGGATCGGACGTGTTTCCCCGTGGAGATTCGCGGGACGCGTATCAATGAGAGGTTGGCCATTATTGAGGCGCATGATCAGTCCGCTGAAGCCGAATTGAAGCGACAAATTATGGAGACAGAAGCCCCTCAACGACGACTCCTTGAAGATTCCATCGATACTTTGGATTCCGGCATCATTCTGACAGACAGTAAGCACGAAGTCATTTGGGCGAATGCAACGATCGGCCATTTCTTCGGCATCGATCGGGATCGCCTCATCGGCGTCAATGCCAAGAACGCGCGCGCCAAATATGTAGGGGCATTTGAAGAAGCCCAGAGTCTCTCCGATAGGATGGATGAAGCTGCCTCGCGAGGTGAACGCATCGACTCGATTGTGTGCCGTGTTCGTCCTACGCTGAGCCGATCCGAGCGTACCCTTGAGTATCGGTCGATTCCTATCGAAACCGATCGCTACAAGGGCGGTCGCATCGAGCACTACATCGACATCACGGAATTAAAGCAACTTGAAGGAACCCTGCGAGAAAAGACACGCAACCTTGAACGCAGCAACGAGAAGCTGGAAGAGTTCTCCCATGTGGTCTCTCACGACTTAAAGGAACCCCTGCGCACAGTCGAGACATTTAGCGGCTTCCTACTGGAAGACTATCAGGATAAACTCGACAAAGAAGGTGTGGATTATCTCAACACATTGAAGAATACATCTTCGCGCATGCGACAGCTCATCAATGATCTATTATCACTTGCCAGTATTCACATGGATACCAAATCATTCGAGCGCATCAATACACAGCGGATGCTCGAAGATATCAAAGAGGATTTGGAGATTCGCCTGCGCGGCGTCAATCTTCAAGTTGAAGCAGACTTGCCCCCAGTGAAGGGGAGCAGAGTCAGAATTGGCGAGCTCTTCAGCAACCTAATCGTTAATGGGATTAAGTACAACGACAAGGCTCTTCCCACGATTCGTGTTGGGTGGAAGAAGGACGCTCACAACAATAACAACTCGGCCACATTCTTCGTTGAGGATAACGGGATCGGGATCGAATCTCGATACCAAGAACGCGTGTTCGGAATCTTCGAAAAACTGAATCCGAGAGAGTACTACGAAGGCACAGGCGCTGGGTTGGCGATCTGTAAGCGGATCGTCGAGGAACACGGCGGTAAAATCTGGGTAGAGTCAGAAGTTGGCAAAGGCAGTACCTTCTACTTTACTATCCCCCGAGCAAGAGAGGTGGCACCCCATGCAAAACCTTGAGAAGATGAAGGTCCTAGTTGTCGAAGACAACCCAAATGATGTCACGATCATCAAACGCGCTATGCGCAAGAGCGATCTGAAGTGCGAGCTGTACTTCGCCGCAGACGGAGAAGAAGCTCTCGACGCGCTCGCACAGAAGGGCGATTTCGAAGACACGCCCCGCCCCGATCTTATTTTGATGGACATTAATATGCCCAAGATCAACGGCCTAGAAGTGCTCGCCAAGATCAAGGAAGACGACCGACTTCGGCGCATACCCGTAATTGTGCTAACCATCTCTGAGAGAGAAGAAGACATGGTCAAGGCCTATGACAGTGGCGCAGCCAGCTACATGACCAAGCCCGTTGACTCCAAAGACTTTGAACGGCTGATCCAGACAGTGCAGGATTACTGGCGGATCGCTCGCCGGGCTCCTGAGTAGGATCAACGACCGTTTGTTGCCCCCATGAGAGTGCAATCGTCTTTGTTGTTGGGGGGAGAGCACGCAACGACCTCTCTTCTTGAGGTGGCGAATGGCTGGCTAAGCAAACAGCTGTTCCTGCACAAGGTTGGCGTGCTCTCCAGTCGGCTATCTTTTCAGCACACCGAACTGGACTGGTTGCGCCATTGGCTGCAGGTCCGAACGGGCTTACACCCGCTCAACGGTCTGATCTGTTTGAGGATCAAACGCAGTAGCTATTGTTCGGACAAGCTAAGCGCTGGCATCTCTTCCTGCCCAAAAAGTTCGCCATCCTTGGCTCTGACCAGTCAGGCGCCTCAGCCACGAACAAAGACAGATGTCTCTTCTTGCCCTGCGTCTTGTTCATAGAGAGTGTCGCCAGCGCGACACTCAATCCGTACGAATTCCAGCGCCAAAAACCCGGGCGCGCCGTATTCTCTTCGTGCTTGAGACAAGAGTGTCGAGGCGCGTGCAAGCAAGGAGAACCACTCGATGGGGGAAAGCCCTCGCATCGAACCTCCTTACAACTTCCGCACCGTACGAGCGGTGCCTCTTCTTGCGCATGAACCTCAAGAACCGGCTGTTCGCGTAGTAGTGAGCGGGGACAGAAAGAATACAAGAACGGTAGAACAGCCAACGGTTCTTACCCTGGGAAGGCGGACTCAGCAGCCCGCCTTCCCTCCCCCCATTCTTTAAGGCTGTCCAACAACAGAATCATAGATCAGCTGCGCCAAATACCGCACTTCATCAAGATTTGTTTTGTCCAGAGGCCTATCTGCAAATGTCACCAGCCGTTCAATTGCTGAAGCGATCTCATCAGACACGAATGATGGCGGAAGCGCGGCGTCTTTAGATCCATATAGGATGGCACGCAAGCCAGTGTCAATCGATGCCAAGTCCGTTTGAGTCAACAGCGTTCTAAGCGAGAAGGCAACACCAAAAGCCCAGATGCCTTGCTCATCGATCAGTCCGTCCAGATAGGCTTCGAACGCAGACTGTAATCCTCCCTGCAGATGATAGATATCAGAGAAGACTCCAAGCGTGCTGGCTTCCTTCAATACCGCTAGATCTGGAGACTCCAGCGACGTCAGCGTAATCAGAACTTGCGAATAGCTTTCACAAAATAGGGCCAAATCCGCTCGCAATCGGGCTAACCGTGGCATGGTGCCTACAATCTCTGGTCCCGTTTGCACGATCAGATCAAGATAGAGCGTCGCCAACAAATAGCCCGTCTCATCGCATGCCTCATCCAAGCTCTCTGGGATCGCAACATCAGTTCCATAGAAGAGATAGTCTGCATAAGATCGGTGGAGAACAGACAGAGGAGCAAACGCACCATACACATCAGCAAATGCACTGCCTGTTTCGGCTGGCTCATCTCCATAGCCAATACAGGACAACAAGACAACAACTAGTACTGTGCTCATCATCGTTCTCATATCACCAGAGTACGCTCTCGGAGGCGGCGTGCCTACTCCCCTCTGGAGCAAGATGCTGCAAAACGACCAAGCAGCAAGGCAGTCAGACAGATACATAAGCGACCTTCATAACAAGAACATCCCAAGTAGAGGAGATTTCATGGCCTTTAGCTCTGTGGAATGTCTCCATGCCGGATTTGCCATGCATCTGCCCTTGTACTAGAATGATCGTTACTAATGCCGGCACCGGATCACGGTGAGATATTGGTTCTAGCGCTTCAAGGAGGTTTCATTGAAGAAGATTTTTGCTCTAACGCTTGTGCTGTTGTTGGGAATTTCACTACTTGGCCTAGCTGACGGGAAAATCGCCATCGTTCTTGACGTCGGCGGACGAGGCGACCTCTCGTTCAATGATATGGGGTTTGCAGGCGCAGATCGTGCCGCAACTGAATATGGATTGGAAATCACCGAGGTTCAGAGCGCCTCTGCAGCCGACTATCTCCCGAACTTCCGCAACCTCGCCCGAACAGGCGACTACGACCTGATTCTGGGAGTCGGCTTCCTTCTCGGTGATGCGCTAGGCACCGTTGCTGCCGAATACCCAGAACAGAAGTTCGCCATCATTGATGTAGGCTGGATTGTCGGTCCCAACATCATGAATTTCGTGTTTCGCGAAAGCGAAGGTGCTGCCCTAATTGGCGCGCTCGCTGGAATGGTCGCTGCTGATGCCGGATTCGCCGCAACAGGCATCGTTCTTGGAATTCCGATCCCCGTGCTCTATCACTTCGAAGCCGGATACCGATTCGGACAGAATTGGGGCCTCGCACGATACACGGAACTCACAGGCAATGCCGCTGATGTCGCCCTGCTCTATTCCTATACCGGCACGTTCGATGACATCGCCCTAGGCAAGGCCGCTTCTGAAGCCATGCTCGCACAGGGTGCTGTCGGCATCTTCAACGTCGCAGGCCCTCTGGGCACAGGCGATCACGAAGCCGTCGTTGAATTCCATGACAACGCTGGTACCGTCTACGGCGCTCCGCATTACTTCGGCGTTGACGCTGACCAAGACTGGTTCGGACAGGGATTCCACGCCCTCGCCAGCTGCATGAAGCGCGTTGACTTCGCTGTCTACGCTGCTGTTGAAGCCGTTGTCACTGACACATTTGTGGCCGGCGTCACCAGCCTTGGCTTGGCCGAAGGTGGAATGGGAATCAGCAACCTCGACCTCCTCATCGAATTCATTGAATTCGGAGTTGGCGCTGGTGCTGTTGAAGACACGCAGAGCGCGCGCAACTACATCGTTGCCAATTGGACCGCCAACCGTGCCACGGTTTCTACGTGGATCTGGACGGCGGTTGCAGAACTCGAAGCAGGCATTCTTGACGGTTCAATCGTCGTTCCTACAGCGAACAGCGATGCCGAGATCGAAGCAATTCGAGATCTGTACTAAGAATGAGAACCAAGTAACACACCAGGGAGAGAGGAAGCTTCTCTCTCCCTGGTTTCTACCTCTATTCGCGAAGACAAATCATAGACTGGGTTGGGGGCACGAATGACTGATGCAAGAACACCAGCTGAGAATGACTTTTTCCTTCGAGCAGAGAAGATCACCAAGGTTTACTCGGATGGAACTGTCGCACTCAAAGAGGCGTCCCTGGAAATCCATCCCCATGAGATCATCGGGCTACTTGGCGAAAACGGTGCTGGAAAGACGACCCTGACCAAGATTCTCTCAGGCCTGCTCCCGCCAACGCGAGGGCGCGTTATTTCTCCCAAAGGTGCCGTTCACTTCACTAGCCCCCGTGAGGCTCTCGACTTCGGAATTGGCATGGTGCATCAGCACTTCGCGCTCGTCGGAACATTCACTGCGGCAGAAAATGTCGCGCTTGGATTCGAGCGTCCGTTCTCGCGACTTCAACTCGCGAAAACCATCGAGAATCTCGAAGCTCTTATGGAGGAAAGCGGACTCCAGATACCGCTAGATGTACCTGTTGAGAAACTGGCAGTGGGCGAGCAGCAACGCGTCGAGGTCCTGAAGGTTCTGTCGCGTAATGTGGATTTGCTCATTTTGGACGAGCCAACGTCTGTACTCACACCACTTGAAGTCGACGAGCTGTTTGTCCTGCTTAGGCAGCTTCGAGATGCAGGCAAGTCAATCATCCTGATCACACACAAGCTCAAGGAAGTTCAGGACATCACTGATCGCATCGTTGTCTTACGTCAAGGAGAGATGGTTGGCGACGTCAAGACAGCTGATGCAACAACCGAACGTCTCGCGCAACTAATGGTCGGCCAAGCCGCAGAGATCGAAGCCGTCGAGCTTAGCGATACAGAGTTGCCTGTTCGAAGAGTCCTGAAGGCAGTCGATCGCTCAAAGGATAGCATCCTTCATGTCGAACATCTGACAGTGCGCGGCAATACGGGCGATATTGCAGTAGATGACATTTCGTTTGATATCTATGGTGGAGAGATCTTCGGAATTGCAGGCGTCGAAGGTAACGGCCAGACAGAACTCGTCGAGTCACTGACTGGCCTTCGCGTACCCACATCTGGGAAGGCCACGATCAAGGGAACCAACATCCTGGGCATCGATCCACGCAAGATCTACGAGCTCGGTGTCGCACACATCCCTGAAGATCGCTGGGAATTGGGCCTCGTACTGCCATTCAC